>NZ_JABXFH010000053.1:0-38580 GCF_013372745.1 Janthinobacterium sp. BJB401
GGCCGCGGCCGGCAGCCCGACGCCGCCCTGCACGTGCAGGGCGTGCCCGACTCCCCCGTGCTGCGCGCGCTGATCGTGGCCCTGAACTTCCTGTTCATCGCCGCCGTGCTGACCCTGTCCTGCGCCTTCCTGCTGCGCCACCTGGAACGCAGCAGCCAGGCCCTGTCGCAGCTGAATGCCGACCTGCGCTTGACGGCCACGGCGCTGGCCCGCCTGAACGACATGGTCATGATCGCCGAAGTGAGCGATGCCCCCGACTCCGGCACGGTATCGGCCACGCGCATCATCTTCGTCAACGACGCCTTCGAGCGCAGCAGCGGCTATGCGCGCGCCGAGGTGCTGGGCCGCAGCCTGCTGTTCCAGCAAGGCGACGCCACCGATACGGACGAACTGGCGCGCATCGCCGCCGCCATGGCCCAGGCCCAGCCGGCCAGGGCGGAATTGCTGAATTACAACAAGGCCGGCAAGGCCTACTGGGTCGAGGCGGAACTGGTGCCGTTCACGGATGCGGACGGCAAGCAGACGCATTGGGTGGCCGTCGAGCGCGAAATCGACGAGCGCAAGAAATCGGAAGCGGACATCCACCGCCTGGCCTTCTACGACGTGCTGACGGGCCTGCCCAACCGGCGCCTGCTGATGGATCGCATCGCTCACCTGCTGGCCGCCGCACCGCGCGACCAGTCCATCAGCGCGCTGATGTTCATCGACCTCGACCACTTCAAGCACATCAACGACGCGCGCGGCCACGCCACCGGCGACGCGCTGCTGCGTCTGGCGGGCGAACGGCTGGCGCAACTGATGCGCAAGGCCGACACGGTGGCGCGCATCGGTGGCGACGAATTCGTCGTGCTGCTGGCGCACCTGGCCGATGACCTGGACAGCGCCGCCCGCGCGGCGGCCCAGGTGGCCGAGAAAATCCGCGCCGCCATCGCGCGCGACTTCGATATCGACGGGCAGTCCTATCATTGCAGCGCCAGCATCGGCGTGACCTTGCTGCCGAAAGCGGGCCAGCAGGCGCACGACCTGCTGCGCGAAGCGGACATCGCCATGTACCGCGCCAAGGCGGAAGGACGCAACGGCATCGCCTTCTTTGAAGCGGCCATGCAGGCGGGCGTGGAGCGCCGCCTGACCCTGGAACGGGCGCTGGCGCGCGCCCTCGATGCCAGTCAATTATGCATGCACGTACAGCCGCAGGTCGACCGTCACGGCCGGGTGACGGGCGCCGAACTGCTGATGCGCTGGCCGCAGGCGGACGGCACGCACATCGCGCCAGGCGTGTTCATTCCCATCGCCGAGGAATCGGGACTGATCATCAAGCTCGGGCACTGGGCCCTGCGCGAGGCGTGCCGCGCGGCGACCATGCTGGCGCGGGCCGGGCAGCCCGTCGCCCTGTCGGTGAATGTCAGTCCAGCCCAGTTTCGCCAGCCCGATTTCGCCGCCCGCGTGCAGGCCGCGCTGGCCGAACACGGCACGCCGGCCGGCGCCCTGATCCTGGAACTGACGGAGGGTTTGCTGATCGACCAGCGCGACGCCTCGCTGGCGCGCATGCGCGAGCTGGCGGCCCTGGGCATCCGCTTTTCCATCGACGATTTCGGCACCGGCTATTCCAGCCTTGCCTACCTGACCTCGATGCCGCTGTATGAACTCAAAATCGACAAGCGCTTCATCGACGACACGCCGCGCGATGCGCGCGACACGGCCATCGTGCAAGCGATCCTGGCCATGGCGCGCCACCTGGGCTTGCGCGTGGTGGCTGAAGGCGTGGAAACGCAGGAGCAGGCGGACTTCCTGCTCGCCCACGATTGCGACGGCTTGCAAGGCTACCTGTATGCGCGGCCCATGCCGCTAGCCGACTTTCTCGGCTGGCTCGCTCACAATCAAGCTTAGCTTTACGACATTTCCTGCACGAAACTCCTCCGCTAGAATACCGACCTCATAGCCTGTACCTTCACCATCCCCTTTGACTAAAGCGATCCCCGATGCGTCTGGTTCTACCTCTGCTGCCGCTGCTGCTCTCTCTGCTGCCCGCCGCCCATGCGGCCCCTTCCTCCACCGCCACTGCACCCACGCCCACGCCGATCACGCTGGACCAGGCCATGGCCGATCCCGACTGGATCGGCACGCCCGTCGAAGCGGCATGGTGGGGCTGGAATGGCCAGCTCTACTACAAGCAAAAACGCCTCGGCTCGCCCCTGCGCGACACGTATCAATTGCCAGGCGCGAACGCGAAACTCAATAGCGGCAAGCAGGTCGACGATGCGCAGCTGGCCAACCTCGATGGCCAGCAAATGGTCGTCAACCGGGCCGGCACGCGCGCCATCCTGCTGCGCAACGGCGACTTGTTCGAGCGCGACCTGAAGAACGGGGCCTTGACGCAAATCACGCGCGGCGTCTCCGCCATCAGCGACCCGCAATATTCCGCCGACGGCGGCGCCGTGCAATACCGCAGCGGCACCGACTGGTTCAGCTGGAGCCGCGTTGACCGCCTGAGCGCCCCCGTCGCCCTGCTGCGCGCAGCCAAGGATCCGGACGCCAAGCCGGAAGCGGACGCCCTGCGCGAACTGCAGCTGCGCCTGATCGTCAACCTGGCGCGCCAGAAGGACGACCGCGACGCGAGCCGCGAACGCCGCCAGGAAGAGCGCCGCCTGGACGCCACGCGCGCGCCGGAACCGATCTACCTGGGAGAAAAAGTCACCATTTCCGGCAGCGCCCTGTCGCCGGATGGCCGCTGGCTGCTGTTCGTCACGCAAGACAAGGCCGCCGAAAAAGGCAAGCTGGGCAAACTGGCCCGCTACGTCACGGAAACCGGCTACCCGGAAGCGGACGACGAGCGCACGCGCGTGGGCCGCAACATGCCGATCGCGCAAAGCCTGAAGCTGGCCGACCTGCGCACGGGCCAGGTGCGCGAGATCGCCTTTGACAACCTGCCCGGCATCGCCACCGACCCGCTGGCGCTACTGCGCGCGGAACAGAAACTGCCGCCGTTGAAAGGCAACCGTGCCGTGCGCATCGACGCCCAGCGCGACGGCATCGCCTGGACCGATGACGGCAGCAAGGTCGCCGTGCGCATCCGCGCCATCGACAACAAGGACGGCTGGCTCGCCAACGTCGACCTGGCCAACGGCGCCCTCGTGCCCGTGCACCGCATCAGCGACGCGGCCTGGGTCAACCGCCGCGCCGAGGAATTCGGCTGGCTGCCCGACAACGTTACCCTGTGGTATCTGTCCGAGGAAAGCGGCTACGCCCACCTGTACGCGAAAACGGGCGCGGCCCCGGCGCGCGCCTTGACCAGCGGCCCATGGGAAGTGAGCGCCGTCGAATGGAGCCGCGACGGCAAGAACGCCTATTTTCTATGCAACCGGCAGGCGCCTGGCACGTATGAAGTGTGCGCCAGCACGGCGAAAGAGGGCGGCGCGCGCGAAGTCACGAATCTGAAAGGCGTGGAAAACTTCGGCCTGTCACCCGATAACGGCAAGCTGCTGCTGCGCTATTCCACCAGCTATATGCCGGCCCAGTTGGCCAGCGTTTCTGTCTCTGGCGGCAAGGCGAACATCCTGACCGATACGCGCAGCGACGCCTTCAAGGCGCGCAGCTGGGTCATGCCGGAACTGGTGCAAGTGCCGTCCACGCATGGCGCGGCGCCGGTCTGGGCCAAGCTGTACCGGCCAAAGCAGCTGGAAGCGGGCAAGCGCTACCCGATCGTCATGTTCGCGCACGGCGCCGGCTACCTGCAGAATGTCACCGAGCGCTATCCCGTGTATTTCCGCGAACAGATGTTCCACAACCTGCTGGTCGAGCAAGGCTACATCGTGCTCGACGTCGACTACCGCGCCTCGCTCGGTTACGGCAGCGCCTGGCGCACAGCCATCTACCGCCAGATGGGCCACCCGGAACTGGAAGATTTTGTCGATGGCGCCAACTGGCTGGCGCAGCAGCACCAGGGCGACATCCGGAACGTGGGCATCTATGGCGGCAGCTATGGCGGCTTCATGAGCCTGATGGCCCTGATGCGCGCGCCGGACATCTTCAAGTCGGGCGCCGCGCTGCGTCCCGTGACGGACTGGACCACCTACAACCACGAGTACACGGCCAACATCCTGAACACGCCGGACGTCGATCCGCAAGCCTATAAAGTCTCGTCGCCGATCGAATACGCGGACAAGCTGACGGGCAACCTCCTGATCGCCCACGGCATGATCGACGACAACGTGTTTTACCAGGACTCCGTGCGTCTGTCGCAGCGCTTGATCGAGCTGAAAAAGGATAACTGGGAAATGGCCAGCTACCCGATGGAGCGCCACGGTTTCGTGCAGCCGGAAGCGTGGTATGACGAGTACCGCCGGATTTACCAATTATTCCAGCGCACGCTGAAGTAAGCGATATCAGAATGTCGGATTACGCGGCTACGCCGCTAATCCGACCTACGCCGGAGAGAGTAGGTCGGATTAGCCCGCAAGGGCGTAATCCGACACCACACTCACTCAGTCAAACGGCACGGGCCGTGGCGTCGTATCCGACGATGGCGGCAAGATCGGCAGCACGATGTGCGGCTGCTTGCCCGTCAGGGTTTTCAGAAAGGCCACCAGTTTCGCGTTTTCGTCGGGCGTAAAGGTGCGGCCCAGCTGCAAGCGGCCCATCACATCGACGGCTTGCGTCAGGGTTGCCGCTTCGCCATCGTGGAAGTACGGGTAGGTCAATTCCACGTTGCGCAGGGTCGGCACCTTGAAATTGAAGCGGTCCGCATCCTTGCCCGTCACGGCCGAGCGCCCTTCTGCCGTCATCGCCGTCTTGTACGGCTCGACGACGCCCATCTTCTGGAAAGTGTTGCCGCCCACGGCGGGGCCGTTATGACAGGCGATGCAGCCGCTCGATTTGAACAGCTGGTAGCCGGCCAGCTCGTCTTTCGTCAGCGCGCTTTTCTTGCCCGACAGCCATTGATCGAAGCGCGAACCGGGTGTCACCAACACCTCTTCAAAGGCGGCGATGGCGCGCGTGACTTGCTCGATGGTCAGTTTATCCTGGCCAAAGACTTGCCGGAACTCCGCGCGGTAGGCGGGAATCGAGGCCAGCACGTCGATGGCCAACTCGTGCGTAAAAGCCATCTCGCCGGGATTGGCGATGGGGCCGCCCGCCTGCTCCTGCAAATCCTTGGCGCGGCCATCCCAGAATTGCGCCACGTTCATGCTGGAATTGAGCACCGTGGGCGAATTGATGGGCCCGCGCTGCCAGTTGTGGCCGATCGAGGTCTTGATATTGTCCGTCCCCCCCATGCTCAGGTTGTGGCAGCTGTTGCAGGAAATGAAGCCCGAGCGCGACAGGCGCGGATCGAAAAACAGTTTCTTGCCCAGCTCGACCATGGCTGGATTGGCCACCTTGGCGGCAGTAATCGGCTGGATCGGTTCCTTTTCGGCGGCATGCAGGACGCCGCCAAAGGCCAGGCTGGTGATGAAGAGGAAGGGTGAGAGGGTGCGGCGCATAGTCTAACTCCTGGAAACATTCCCGAATCGGCGGCGTGCGCCGGCGCGGGAATGCAGCGCACCGGCCCGGTTGCCACCCGTACATCGCTGGTTGGATGTTGATTTATATTAACTTTGACGGGTTGATAATGGGAATGACCGGGATCAAGGTTCTGGCCAAGTACGAATCGCGCTTGCCATTTACGCAAGCCTGGCACATGATAAGGACATGCAAACGCCAACCTACCCTACCCTGTTGCCACTGCTGCGCGCCGCGTGCGCCAGCTTCCTGCTGCTGGCCGCCAGCGCCTGCGGCAGCGCCCCCACGCAAGATGATGCGCCGCCCGCCCCCGGCAATGCCGGCTTGCTGGCGCAAATCCAGGCGGAAGTGGGCGCCGCCGCCTGCGATTCCACCCAGCAATGCCAGACCATCGCCATCGGCGCCAAGGCTTGCGGCGGCCCCGAGCGCTACCTGGCCTGGTCCAGCAAAAGCAATGACGGCAAGAAACTCAAGGCCCTGGCCCAGGCGCAAGCCGAAGCCAGCCGCAAGCAGCAGCAGGCGGACGGCATGATGTCGACCTGCTCCATCGTCACGGATCCGGGCGCCACCTGCGAGGCAGGGCGCTGCGTGCTGCAAAAGAGCGGCCTGGGCGGCAGCGCCGCCATGTAATCGAGTGCTACAGCAACACGTCAGGGCTGCAGCTGCAAGGTCTTGACGATCTTGCTTTCCACTTTCTCGCCCGCGCCCGACATGGCATTCTTGCTCTCCTTACGCAGCAACAATAAATGGTCGCCGCTGACGCCATATTGGCGCGTCTCATCCGTCTTTTGCGTAAAGCTGATGACGACAAAGGCGCGCCCGCTCACATCCACGTGGAAATGACTGGCCAGCGGCGCGCCGTCCGCGGCGATCCACACATCGAGGCCGCCGTCGAACTTCTTCACATACTTGCGGTCTTTCTCAGGCACTTTGTCGAGCGACAAGGTAAAGCTGAGCAGCCGCGCCGGCTTGCCCTTGTAGCTATCCATCTTTTCACTGCTGAACACAGCTTCCTCGATCTCGCGCGACAAGGCATCCGCCGCCGACACCATGGAACGCAGTTCCGTCGCCTTCATTTCCCCCAGCGCAAAGCCGATCGGCGTCTTGACCTTCGGATCCTTTACCCTGGCGCGCTGCTCGGCCTCCACTTTCGCCAGCAAGTCCTTGCCGTAGAGCACCTGCAAGCCCGCCGGCCCGCCCTCGACAGTGACAGTGGCCTGGCCGCTATCCTCTTCCGCCGCCTTGCCCTCGCCCTCGCGGCGCCAGGATTTCGATTCGACCTGCGCCTTGATCGGCATCAGCCCCTGCAAGCGCGCCAGCGCCGCGTTCAATTCGGCGAGCCCATCGGCCCGCGCCGCGCCACAAAACAAACTGAACAAGCCCGCCACCGCCAGGCCCTGCACTCCAATACGTCGCTGCATCGCCACATCCCTTCCGGTCATACAAGGATGCCAAAACACCATGTTTTGGCCATCTGTTGCATTTGAACACAGCCAGCTCTGGTCAGGTGGAAAGTCTTTCTGCTATAATTCGCCGCCTTGGCCTGGTAGCTCAGTCGGTAGAGCAGAGGATTGAAAATCCTTGTGTCGGTGGTTCGATTCCGCCCCGGGCCACCAAGAATTCAGCAGTACATAGCAAAAAGCCAACCTTCGGGTTGGCTTTTTTGTTTGCTGAATTGTTCGCGTCCAGCCTGTCGCCAGTCACGCTGCAACCGCGCAGCGCTGCGCGCCGCTTGAAAAAATCCATCCCTCACTCCCTTCAGCTGCATCGCCTTCAATTTCAAGGCATGAACTATTGCTTAAAGATATATAATTTCCCTTAACAGACTGACTCCGGCAAGAGCTTGGCCGTTTGAGCGTGACGCCACATGGCATCACTTTAAAAATTGAAAATGGATAGATTCGATGAAGACTTTGGCAATTATGCTTGGTTCGTGCATGCTCGTTGCATGCGGCGGCGGCGGTAGCGGCGCCTCACCGGCCCCTGCTAGCCCGGCAGAGTTAACCGTCAACGGCACTGCCGCAACGGGGAAAGCAATTGCTGGCGCCATGATTACTGCCAAATGCCAGACGGGCACAGGCAACACCACGACGCTGGCCGACGGCAGCTACAGCCTTGCCGCCGCCGGTGGCCAACTGCCGTGCCTGCTCCAGATCACCGATCCGGCTGATGGCTCCAAATTACACACGCTCGTACTGGGAAGCGGCAACGCCACCACTGCCAATATCACGCCACTGACCGAAATGCTGACGGCGCGGGTATTGGGGAACGAACCCGCGGTCTTTTTTGCCGCTTTTGACTCCGCTATTGCCGGCAGCAAGATCAATAGCACTGCGGTGAAAGCAGCGCAGGCTGACGTGGCTGCGGTACTGAGCGGTGTCGTCGACACGACACCGCTCGCTGATTTCCTTTCCACGCCATTGAAAGCGGCGACGCAAGGCAACCCGGCCGGCGGCGATGCGCAGGACAGGCTTCTCGATGCGCTCAGAATAAAAATCAATGCCGCCCAGCTTACCCAGGTCGTGACCGCGCTGGCCAAGATCAGCAATCCAGACACCATCAAGCAAGTCATCGCCGATATTGCCGCAGTCCCCCCTGTCGCCCAGGCCGGACCGGTACAAAGCGTGGTGACGGGCACTGTCGTTACTCTCGATGGCAGCGCCAGCTCGGCAGATGCCGGCCGTACACTCAGCTATGCGTGGACCCTGCAATCCAAACCGGCAGGCAGCACGGCAAGCTTGGCGTCGCCGACCTCCGCCAGACCCACTTTTACGGCGGATGTGGCTGGCACCTATGTTGCCAGCGTCATCGTCAACGACGGCAAGGTCAGCAGCAACGCCGCGGCGGTCAGCATTACGGCCAGTGTAGCCAATGCGGCGCCGGTTGCGAACGCAGGCTACGCGCAGAATGTCTTGTCCGGCAGCGTGGTCGAACTCGATGGCAGCGCCAGCTCGGATGCCAATGGCGATGTGTTGACGTTTGCCTGGATGCTGACGGAAAAACCGGCGAACAGTACGGCCACCTTGTCCTCTGTCAGCGCGGCCAGGACCACCTTTACCGCCGATGCCTCCGGCTTGTATGTCGCCAAACTCATCGTCAACGATGGCAAAGCGAACAGTGCGGATGCAACGGTCACTGTCAGCGCCAGCGCCGTCGACACGTCGGGACCCTCCGTGTCAGCCATCACAGTCACCCCCGCCACCGTCGACGTCTCGCAGGCAAGCCAACGCGTGACGGCCACGGTGACCGTGACAGATGCCACCGGCATCAATCTCAACGCCCTGCCCCACCCCTATTGGCACAGCATCGCCGATATCGGCGGCACCCGCATCGACAGCAAATGGGTGCTGGCCTCCGGCGACGCGAAGCATGCCACCTTCAGTTCCACGGTGACGATCCCCGCCGGCGCCAAAGCGGGCGCATGGCTGGTTGGTGCGACATCGTTCCGTGACGTATTGTGCTATACGAGTACGAATGGCGGCTACAGCCAGAGTTTCACCGTGCAAAACGATGGAGACAACGACACGTCGGGCCCCGTCGTGTCAGCCATCACCGTCAATCCCAGCACCGTTGACGTCTCGCAGGCGAGCCAACGCGTGACGGCCACGGTGACCGTGACAGACGACACCGGAATCAATCTCAAAGATCTGCCCTCCCCCTATTGGCACAGCATCGCCGATATCGGCGGCACCCGCATCAATAGCAAATGGGTACTGGCCTCCGGCGACGCGAAGCATGCCACTTTCAGTTCGACGGTGACGATCCCAGCCGGTGCCAAAGCGGGCGCATGGCTGGTTGGTGCGACATCGTTCAGTGACGTATTGGGCTATACGAGTACGAATGGCGGCTACAGCCAGAGTTTCACCGTGCAAAACGATGGACTCAGCGACACGGCGGGCCCCGCCGTGTCAGCCATCACCGTCACCCCCAGCATCGTTGATGCCTCCCAGGCAAGCCAACTGGTGACGGCCACGGTGACCGTGACAGATGCCACCGGGGTCAATCTCAACGCCCTGCCCGGCACCTCCTGGTACAACCTCGCCGATATCGGCGGCACCCGCATCGACAGCACATGGGTGCTGGCATCCGGCGATGCGAAGCATGCCACCTTCAGTTCGACGGTCAGGATCCCCGCAGGCGCCAAAGCGGGCGCATGGCTAATCAGCTCGCTGGCTTTCGATGATGTATTGGGCTATACGAGTACGAATGGCGGCTACAACCAGAGTTTCACCGTCAAATAAGCGGGTCAGACAGCGCCCGCCGTAGTACCAGTCGTTATCGGCCCTGCCGGTGCGACACTGGCGCCAAAGGCAAGGCGGGCGACACGGTGATTGTCGTGCCACAACGCTAATTCGCCTCACGCTTCACACCACAGCGCCAACCCCTGCGGTTGGCGTTGTGCGTATGCGCTGTACCGCACAGTAACATCGGCCGCATCGGACTACCCTGTCCTCATTACACAGGGAGATATCGCATGCTGACGATCATATTGATGCTGGCCCTGCTGGGCCTGGTTGCACTGTTCGCGCCCGGCCCCGTGCGCCGCGCCCTGCTTGCTCCGCACTTGCTGGCCTTGTTCAAGCGCATCTTGCCGACGATGTCCGACACGGAACGCGACGCGCTCGAAGCGGGCACCACGTGGTGGGATGCCGAGCTGTTTTCCGGCAAGCCCGACTGGTCCAAGCTGCTGGGCTATGGGCGCGCCTCGCTCACGACCGAGGAACGCCATTTTCTCGAGCATGACGTCGAGCGGCTGTGCGAACTGGTCAACGACTGGGAAACGCAGCAGGCGCAGGATTTGCCGCCGCAAGCCTGGGACTACATGAAAAGCCAGGGTTTCCTCGGCATGATCATCCCGAAACAATACGGCGGCAAGCAGTTCTCCGCCTACATGCATTCCCAAGTGGTGATGAAGCTGTCGAGCCGCTGCTCGGCGCTGGCCGTGACCGTGATGGTGCCCAATTCGCTGGGGCCGGCCGAACTGTTGTTGCACTACGGTACCGAGGCGCAAAAAGATTATTACCTGCCGCGCTTGGCCGCCGGCACGGAGATTCCCTGCTTTGCCCTGACCAGCCCGTACGCGGGTTCCGACGCGGCCGCCATTCCCGACCTGGGCGTCGTGTGCATGGGCATGCATGAGGGCCGCGCCACCCTGGGTTTCCACCTCACGTGGAACAAGCGCTACATCACCCTGGCCCCCGTGGCCACCTTGCTGGGCCTGGCATTCCAGACCAGCGATCCCGACCACTTACTCTCCGACAACGATGCGCCCGGCATCACCTGCGCGCTGATCCCCACCAGCCACGACGGCGTGGTGATCGGCCGCCGCCATCACCCCTTGAACGCCGCGTTCCAGAACGGCCCCACGTCCGGTCAAGATGTGTTCATCCCCATCGACTGGGTCATCGGCGGCCAGGCGCAAGTGGGGAAAGGATGGCGCATGCTGATGGAATGCCTGGCGGCCGGGCGCGCAATCTCTCTGCCCTCGTCCAGCGTGGGCATGGGCAAGATGGCCGTGCGCGGCACCGGCGCGTATGCGGCCGTGCGGCGCCAGTTCAACATGCCGATCGGCAAGTTCGAAGGGGTGCAGGAAGCGCTGGCCCGCATGGGCGCCAACCTGTACCTGATGGATGCGGCCCGCACCTTGGCCGCGCACGCCGTCGACCTGGGCGAGAAGCCGGCCGTCATTTCCGCCATCGTCAAATATCACGTCACGGAACGGGGACGCGCGCTCGTCAATGACGGCATGGACATTCTCGGCGGCAAGGGCATCTGCGTGGGCCCCAACAATTTCCTCGCCAGCGCCTACCAGCAAATCCCCATCGCCATCACGGTCGAAGGCGCCAACATCCTCACGCGCAGCCTGATCATCTTCGGCCAGGGCGCCATCCGCGCCCATCCATATGTGCTCAGGGAAATGGCCGCCGTCAGCGAAAGCGACGGCCGCAAGGCTCTGCGCGATTTCGACTCCGCCTTCTTTGGCCACGTGGGCTTTGTGCTGGGCAACCTGGCCAGGGGGATGTGGTACGGACTGGGCGGCGCGCGCCTGGAGGCCGCGCCCGACGCCGGTGCGCCCGCACTGGCGCCCTATTACCGCGCGTTGACGCGGCTGTCGACGGCGTTTGCCGTCATGACGGATATGTCGATGTTCGTGCTCGGCGGCGAACTCAAGCGTCGCGAACGGCTGTCCGCCCGGCTGGGCGACGTGCTGGCGCAACTGTACCTGGCCTCGTCCGTGCTGAAACGCTACGAGGATGATGGCCGGCCCGAGGCCGATCTGCCCTATGTGCACTGGTCGCTGCAGGATGCACTGGTCAAGGCGCAGCAGGGTTTGACGGGCGTGCTCGACAATTTCCCCGCGCGCGTGCTGGCCATGCTGCTGCGCACCCTGCTATTCCCGTTTGGCCTGCCCCACCGTCCACCGTCCGACGAACTGGGCAGTGAAGTGGCGCTGGCCCTGCAAACGCCGGGCGCCGACCGCGAACGTCTGCTGGCCGACGGCCATGTGGCCAGCGACGCGGCAGATCCCGTGGCCTGCGCCGAGCGGGCGCTGGCCCTGCTGCCCGACGTCCTGCACATCGAAAAACGCCTGAAAGACACGCCCGAAGGCGCGGCCCTGCGACACCTGCCGCAAAGCCTGTCCGCCATGCAACAGTGGCTGGCGACGGCCAAGGCGGCAGGCTCGGTCAGCTGCCAGGAACACAATACCTTGCTGGAAGTTGCGCGCCTGGTCGACGGTTTGATACAGGTCGACGATTTTGCGCCCGCCGCAGCGCTGGCAACGCAGGATGCCTATCCGCGCGATGATGCGGGCGTGGTGGCACCCGGCGACAAGCGCGCCACGCACGGGAGCGAGGCGGCGAGCCCGAGGATGAGCGATAGCCGGTACGCCCTGACGCCAAAATAATGACAGGCTGCTCAGCGGCACGGCGGCGCATTGCGCGCCGCCATATTGCAATCCTTTGACCCCAGGCAAGGAAATCCATGGCCAGCCGGCCTACAATCGCCGGCTTTGCCCATCTTCCATGCACCACGCTCCCGAACTCCTCCTGCCTGCCGGCTCCCTGGCCAAGATGCACGCCGCCTTCGACTTTGGCGCCGACGCCGTCTACGCGGGCCAGCCGCGCTACAGCTTGCGCGTGCGCAATAACGACTTTTCGACTTTGCAAGCCTTGCAGGAAGGCATTGATGGCGCGCATGCACGTGGCAAGCAATTCTTTGTCGCCAGCAATATCTTCGCCCATAACGCCAAGCTGAAAACCTATTTGCGCGACATGGAGCCGGTGATCGCCATGCGCCCGGATGCCTTGATCATGGCCGATCCCGGCCTGATCATGATGGTGCGCGACAAGTGGCCGGAGATTCCCGTGCACCTGTCGGTGCAGGCGAACGCCGTCAACTGGGCCGACGTCAAATTCTGGCACCGCATGGGTTTGACGCGCGTGATTCTGTCGCGCGAACTGTCGCTCGACGAGATCGAGGAAATCCGCCAGCGCTGCCCGGAAATGGAACTGGAAGTATTCGTCCACGGCGCCCTGTGCATCGCCTATTCGGGCCGCTGTCTGCTGTCCGGCTATTTCAACCACCGCGACCCGAATCAGGGCACGTGCACGAATTCCTGCCGCTGGGATTACAAGGTGAAAAATGCCACGGAAGACGCCAGCGGCGACCTGGGCGGCATGCAGGTGGTGCCGCTGGAATTTCACCAGGCGCTGGCCGAGGCCGACAATAACGCGTTTTCCGCCCTGCACCAGCAGCCGCGCCACCCGCTGGCCGATCAGCCATACTTCATCGAAGAAGCCCAGCGTCCGGGCCAGTTGATGCCGATACTCGAAGACGAGCACGGCACCTACATCATGAATTCGAAGGACTTGCGCGCCGTCGAGCATATCGAGCGCCTGGTGAAAATCGGCGTCGATTCGCTGAAAGTCGAGGGCCGCACCAAGTCGCTGTACTACGCGGCGCGCACGGCGCAAGTCTACCGCCAGGCCATCGATGACGCCGTCGCGGGTCGCCCCTTCGACATTGGCCTGCTGGGCCAGCTGCAAGGCCTGGCCAACCGCGGCTACACGGATGGTTTCTATCAACGCCATCATACCCAGACGCACCAGAACTACATGCGCGGCGCGTCCGAGGCCGACCGCAGCCAGTACGTGGGCGACGTGCTGGGCGTGACGGACGGCTGGGCGCGGGTGGACGTGAAAAACCGCTTTGCCGTGGGCGACCGCATCGAGGCCGTGCATCCGGGCGGCAACCGCGATTTCACCATTACCCGCATGCTCAGCGACGACGGCAGCGAGATCCAGGTGGCGCCCGGCAGCGGCCACTTCGTGCGCATCGAACTCGACGGTGCTCTCGACAAGGCCTTGCTGGCGCGCTATTTGTAACCGCCAGTCTGCTGCGCCAGGTGGCGCAGCAGTTTCCAAGTGTTTGATTTGACAAGAAAAATCCCTGCTGGCATTACCTAAATAATTTGTTTAGGCTTCAACATTGCTATACGATACGGCCACCCGCGCCCGGGGGCCTGATCGGCATCCCGTGCGTCCCTGACACGTTCACCGGAATCCCCGATGCCACCTGCCACACCCGCCCTGATCACCAATGATGCCGTCGTCCTCGGCCTGCTCGCCATGACCCTGGGGGCCGTCTTCTGGAGCGCCTCCCGCCCCGACGGCTTCTGGAAAAAGTTCTACACGTACATTCCTTCCCTGCTGATGTGCTATCTGATCCCGGCACTGCTCAACACCTTCGGCGTCATCGACGGCAACGCGTCGGGCCTGTACGCCGTGGCGCGCGATTACCTGCTGCCCAGCGCGCTGGTGCTGCTGTGCGTGGCCATCGATTTCGGCGGCATCATTCGCCTCGGCCCCAAGGCCATCATCATGTTTTTGACGGGCACGCTGGGCGTCATGCTGGGCGCCCTCGTCTCGTTCGAGGCGCTGCGTTTGATCCACCCGGAAACGGTAGCGGGCGACACTTGGCGCGGCATGACGACCGTCGCCGGCTCGTGGATAGGCGGCGGCGCCAACCAGGCGGCCATGAAGGAAGTGTTTGAAGTGGACGCCACCCTGTTCGGCCAGTTCGTCGCCGTCGACGTGCTGGTGGCCAACGTCTGGACGGCCGTGCTGCTGTTCCTGGCCGGCCGCGCGGGCGCCTTCGACCGCTGGACCGGTGCCGATTTGTCCGCCATCAATGCGCTCAAGGACAGCATCGAAAGCTACCGCGCCCAGCACGCGCGCGTGGCCAATCTGACCGACATCATGATCATCCTCGGCGTCGGCCTGGGCGTGACGGGCCTGTCGCACTTCCTGGCCGGCCCCATCATCAGCTGGATCAGCACCTTGCCCGCAGCCTGGCGCTTGCAGGATTACAGCCTGACGTCGAACTTCTTCTGGATCGTCGTGCTCGCCACCACCTTCGGCTTGCTGCTCAGCTTTACCCGGGCGCGCAGCCTGGAAGGCGCGGGCGCCTCGACCATCGGCTCTGCCATGCTGTACGTGCTGGTGGCCACCATCGGCATGCACATGGACTTGAAAGCCCTGTTCGACAAGCCATTTTTGTTCCTGCTGGGCCTGATCTGGATCGCCGTGCACGGCGGCCTGATGCTGCTCGTCGCCAAGCTGATCCGCGCACCGCTGTTCTTCATGGCCGTCGGATCGCAAGCCAATATCGGCGGCGCCGCTTCCGCCCCCGTCATCGCCAGCGCCTTCCACCCTGCCCTGGCCCCCGTCGGCGTGCTGCTGGCCGTGCTCGGCTACGCGCTGGGCACCTACGGCGCCTACATCACGGGGCTAATTCTGCGCAGCATGGCGGGGTGACGCTCCTGGCAGCACAGTGACGACAACGCCAGCCTTCGGGCTGGCGTTGTCGTTTATGGGCCGCTCAGCTTGCTACCAGCCACCACTAGTTGCTGGAGGGAGACACAATACATAAATAAAATACAACTTTATGAATGAAAGGGCATGAAGTGAGATAGTATTTTGAAGCAACATAATTTCAAGAAAGTAATTTTTGCTTTAAACGCATCCTATCGCACGCAACAAGGCTCAGTCAGCCTCTCCGCCACTCATGAATGAATGTCTCCCCACTCCGTTGGCGAATGCCAGGTCAGTATGGACCAGCAACACGCGCCCTACGCCCGCTGAAATGCGTGAGCTCGCCTACGATACAACGTCATCGTCGCTGCCCGATAAAAAACTGCTGGTCTGCGCTGCGCCTCGCGCATCGAGCAAGCGACTGGCCCGCCTGTTGCTCGGCGCGGGCATGGGCGTGCCGCTGGAATATTTCAATGACAACAGCATACAGGCGTTGACGAAGCGTTGGCAGATCAAGCAACAGGATTACCTGGCGCATATGTATGCCAGGCGTTCCGCAAATGGCGTGTTCGCGTCGAATATCCAGTTTCCCCAGATTCAAAAGTGGCCCCATGCACACGATTTTGCTGCCCTGTTCGAAGGCGCAACGGTCATTCATTTGATCCGCGACAACAAACTCGCCCAGGCAGCGTCCCTGGCGACCTGCATGGTCACGGGGCGCTGGGGTTTCGAAGCCGCCACGGTGACAAAAAATTACTCGACCTGGCGCCTGAAACTGGCTGCGCGCAAGGCCATGCAGCTCATTGCCGAGGATGAACAGCTTTGGCAGAGCTGGTTCAGGCAACGGGGTATCGAACCGCTCGTCATCAGTACCGAACGTGTCAACCGGCACGATCTGACGCTCATCAATGAGATTGCCGGTTTGCTCGGCGTCAGCGCCGATGCGGCAAGCGCCCAGCGCATGCTGGACGTGGATCAGGGCGCCTACCCGGGCGATCCGGAACTGAAATCGCGCTTTCGCGCCCTCATCGAAGAACTCGCGGCACGCGGCTAATCCGCGTCCCCGGCCTCGCCACCTCGCTAAACACATAGAACAGGACGAACATTGAATATCTTTATGGTGCGGCCCACCACGCGCAACATCGGCAACGATCTCATCGGCTACGCTACCGCCGAGCTCCTCTACGAAGTGTTCGGAGCAGCCACCAATGTCGTCAGCATTCCCGCCTTGAAGGGACCGCAGTTTGGCGGCCTGGTAGCGCGCCAGATCTATGACATGAACCGTCTCGCCGACGCCGTCATCGTGGGCGGCGGGAATCTGTTTGAAAACGGCCAGCTGTCCTATGATGTCCAGGCCGTCAATGCCTTGCGCCGGCCGATGATGCTGATGGGCCTGTCCCACGGCCGCATCACGGGGCGCGACGGGCAAATGGAAGACCGCACCGATGCGCTCAGCCCGACTGCGATACGGCACTTGGTCGAGCACGCCAAGGTGGCCATGGTGCGCGACACGGGCTCGCAAGAAATCCTCGCCGATCTTGGCGCCAAGGTGACGGTCGGTGGCTGCCCCACGCTGTACTTGCTGCCGAATGCGGAAGGCGAAGCGGCCACGGGCGGCGTGATCATTTCAGTCCGTCACCCCATGCGCATGAGCGTTCCTGCCACCTTGCAGTGGCGCATCGCAGAAGACCTGCGCCGCCTGATTGCCGCCCTGCGTGCCGAATATGCGCAACCGGTTTATCTGGCCTGCCACGACTACATCGATCTCGAATTCGCGGCCGGTTTCCCGGAAGCATCGCCCATGTACTTTGACGAGGTCGGCCGGTACATCGAGGCGCTGCGCACCTGCAAGCTGCACGTCAGCTACCGCCTGCATGGCTTCCTGCCGTGCCTGGCCATGGGTTCGCACAGCATCAATCTGTCGTATGACGAACGGGGCCGCTCGATGCTGTCGACCATCGGCATGGCGTCGTGGGATGTCGATCTGATGCAAGGTGGCGACTGCGTGAGCGCCATCATGGACCGCGCACGCTCGGCCGCGCAATATCACCGCGCCCGCCAGGATGCCCTGCCGCTGATACAAGAGTTGCGTCAGATCACGCTGCGCGGCTTGCAGACCTTGCGCACCCTGGCAATGGAGCAATAATATGAGCTTGCCATCTTCGTCTCAGGGGGTGTGGCTCAAATGCCACGTCCGTGAACTGGCATCTTGGGAATCGATGACCGAACGCGTGCTCACCGAGCTCATTTCCACGGTCGGACAAATGAAGGGCGCCGCTGCGGCCCAGCTGCTGCGCCAGCATGGCATCGAGCGGCTGCACGAAGTCATCGACACCGACGATGTGGCGTCCTTGCGCAACCAGGTACTGGAGCGCCTGCGCCAGCCCTTGCTGGCCATGGCAACGGCCGTCGGACGCCAGGTCCTGGGCTGGGATGGCGATTTCTATGTGGACGACTATTTGATCCTGCGCATCAACTTCCCTTATGAAGTGGCCCGCAAAACCAATCCATCGAGCGAAAATCCCGGCATTGGCAGGCTCAGCGCTAGCGTGCGCGACAAATTCCAGACGCGCAAGGTCATCGACCCCGTGTATGCGCCGAAAGCGTATCACCGCGGCCACCCGCCCGCCGCCTGGGCGCATGGTCCGCACATCGATAGCTGGGCCGGCCACTCCCGCGACGGGCGCAATATCTGGTGGGCCATCGGCGAAGTGCCGGCGCAAGCGGGCATGGTGCTGTATCCGGAATTGGCCAACGTCCCGCTGCCCTGCGAGCGGCGCACGCTCTACCTGCAAGCGGGCTACCGCCTGCCCGTGCCCACCTACCTGCCCCTGGCAGCAGGCGAGATGCTGGTCTTCGATCCCGAAGTGCTGCACGGCACGCATCTGAATACGACCGACGCCACGCGCGTGGCCATTTCCATGCGCCTGAACGCTTCCAGGCCAACGTTCGATCCCGCCTGCTTTTATTCGCGCGAATTCTGGCGCCGGGCCGCCGATATCGAGCAGGGCCATGATGAAGTCCTGCATCTGCAACGCGAAGACAACTTCGGCGCGCCCGTTGCCAGCATCCCCGTGCAGACGCCGCCTGCCGTTCCCGTCATCGCTGGCCAGCTCGACCAGACAAGCGGCCTCATACATGGCCAACTGCCTGCCGCCGGGCCGGACACGCAGCGCATCATCGTCGATGCCGCGCCGTATCGCATCATGCTGGTACACACCAGCGACGGCACCCGCGCCTACGACGCGGCCTGCCCGCATTACGGCGTGGACCTGGCCGACGGCGGATGTGACAGCGATAAAGTGTATTGCCCGGCCTGTGCCATCTCGTTCGACTTGCAAACAGGAAAATCATCGTGCCCGTCATTGACACTACAACCGTATGAAGTCCGGCAAGACGGCGCAGCCGTACGCATCCGTGTTGCGCCGCCTGCGGCCGTGGCGACATGAGCGCAGCGGCAGTCAGTGTCATCATTTGCACCAGGAACGGCTGGTCGCGGGGATTTCTCGACGACACCTTGCAGTCCTTGCTGGCCCAATCCCGGCCCGCGCAAGAAATCCTGCTGATCGATGATGCCAGCAGCGACGGCACGGCCGCCTACGTCCGGCAAGCCTACCCGCAAGTGACCGTCCTGCCGAATGCCGGCAAGGGACTGGCGGCGGCCCGGAATACGGGCGTGGCCGCGGTGCGCTCTGCATGGGTGGCATTCATTGACGATGACGACATCTGGTGTCCTGAAAAACTGGCAGAACAACTTGCACAGGTACAAGCATCTGAAACGCCGGATGCGATTGTGTATGCCTCACAAATTGCCACGCTTAACAGCCATGGCGGCAATCCCGTGGCTTGGGCAACGCCACGCCAGTTTGCCTCCTGGCCGGCCTGTCTGCTGGGCTCGCCTATTCAGCCATCCGGCGTGCTGCTCAGCAAAAAATTACTTTCCCGCATGGGGCCCTTCAACGAACAGATACGGGAAGGTGCCGCTTACGATTACTGGATACGCTGCCTGAGCGCCGGCATGTCCATCCGCTACAGCACCAATATCCTGCTGCATTATCGGCAGCATCATCCGCAGATGACGGCGCCGGCGCGCAAGCTCGAGCATTTCCTGAATATCGACGCCATTGTCGCGCCCTATCTCGAGCGGCTGGCGCCGGCGCTGGCGAAGCGGGTCCGCTGTGCGCGCCTGCTGAACAATCTGCGTTCCCTGCTGGGTCATACCGGCATCTCGGCGGCCGTGCGCTACTGGCGCGCCAGCGTGCCGCGCCCGGCACCCGGCCTGCGCTCCGTTTGCTATTTCCTGCTCGATACCGTCGCATGCCGGGCGCCGCACCGGATCCGCCACACACTGCGGCAGCGCGCCATGCAGCTACTGATCGGCAAGAAAACGTCCTTGCCCGAACTGCGCCCGGAACGCTCCGGGCATCCGATGTAAAGGGCAAAAACGCCAGCGCTTCCGCTGGCGTTTTTGTTTTTTCGGTCAACTTCCCCACCAGACCACTGCCTGTTTTGACATGCCGGCCAGCTGGAAAATGCGCCCCAGAATGTAGCAGAAACCCCTCAAAACCAAATTTCCGCACCATTTTCGTGCGAAATCTGCGATGATAGTTGCCCAAATAACTGATTACCTCCATGGAATTCTGATGAAATACGCATCTGCTCACGAGTATGTCCAGCATGTCGCCGCACGCAATCCAGGTCAACCCGAGTTTCTGCAAGCCGTCACCGAAGTCATGGAGAGCTTGTGGCCGTTCCTGGAACAGCACCCGAAATACGCGGAACAAGGCTTGCTGGAACGCTTGATCGAGCCGGAGCGCGTGGTGATGTTCCGCGTGTCGTGGGTCGATGACCATGGGCAAGTGCAAGTCAATCGCGGCTACCGCATCCAGCACAGCATGGCGATCGGGCCGTACAAGGGCGGCATCCGCTTCCACCCGTCCGTCACCTTGTCCGTGCTGAAATTTCTCGCATTCGAACAGACGTTCAAGAATGCGCTGACCACGTTACCGATGGGCGGCGGCAAGGGCGGTTCCGATTTCGATCCGAAGGGCAAGAGCCCGGGCGAAGTGATGCGCTTCTGCCAGGCCTTCGTCAGTGAACTGTTCCGCCACGTGGGTTCGGACACGGACGTGCCGGCCGGCGACATCGGCGTGGGCGGGCGCGAAGTGGGCTATATGGCCGGCATGATGAAAAAGCTCAGCAACCGCGCCGACTGCGTGTTCACGGGCAAGGGCGCCAGCTTCGGCGGCTCGCTGATGCGTCCGGAAGCGACGGGCTACGGCACCGTGTATTTCGCCGAAGAAATGCTGAAAACGCGGGGCCGCTCGTTCGAAGGCATGCGCGTGTCCGTGTCCGGTTCGGGCAACGTGGCGCAATACGCGGTGGAAAAGGCCATGGCGATGGGGGCGAAAGTCATCACCGTCTCCGATTCCAGCGGCACCGTCATCGACGAAGCAGGCTTTACGCCGGAAAAACTGGCCATCCTGATGGAGGTCAAGAACCATTTGTATGGCAGGGTCAGCGACTACGCCGCGCGCACGGGCGTGCGCTTCGAGGCGGGCGTGTCACCATGGCATGTGCCGGTCGACATCGCCCTGCCCTGCGCCACGCAAAATGAACTGAACATCGACGATGCGCGCACCTTGATCGCCAATGGCGTGCAATGCGTGGCCGAAGGCGCCAACATGCCCACCACCATCGAGGCCGCCAAGGCCTTCGAGGCGGCCGGCGTCCTGTATGCGCCGGGCAAGGCCAGCAACGCGGGCGGCGTGGCCACGTCCGGCCTGGAAATGAGCCAGAACGCGGCCCGCATTTCCTGGCCGCGCGAAGAAGTCGACGCGCGTTTGCTGCAGATCATGCAAGGTATCCACGCCGCGTGCAAGCAATACGGCACGCGCGCCGATGGCACGGTCAGCTATGTGGATGGCGCCAATATCGCCGGCTTTGTGAAAGTGGCCGATGCGATGCTGGCGCAGGGGGTGATCTGACCGCAGCTTGGATGAGGCGTAGGTCGGATTAGCGCGCAAGCGCGTAATCCGACGCCATCGTTGGCACGGCTGGTGGTGTCGGATTACGGCGCCTTGCGCCTAATCCGACCTACGACATCTCCGGCTTCATCAGACTCTTGCGGCTGATGGTCCGGCCCGACACCATGAACTCGCCGTTGCCGCGGTAATGTAACGTTTCCGGCAGCTTGGGCGACGTAGCCACGTGGGCTTTCACGCACTCGAAGATGAAGAAGCCGCCTTTTGGATTGCCCGACACCTGCGCCAGCTTGCATTCGAAGTTGGCGTAGCACTCGGCGATCAGGGGCGCGCCCACCAGCTCGGCCGGCTGGGGCGTCAGGCCGAAGGCCGTGAACTTGTCCGTGTCTTCGCCGCTGCAGTTGCCGATGGCGACCACCTGGTCGACCATGTCGGCCGTGGGCAGGTTGATCACGCACTCCATGCTGCGCTTGATCATTTCATAGCTGTGGTTCGCGTCGGAAATGAAGCAGCCCAGCAAGGATGGTGTGAACTCCATCAGCATGTGCCAGGCCATGGTCATGACGTTGCTTTCGCCCTGCCACGTTGAACTGACCAGCACCACCGGCCCCGGTTCGAGGAAGCGCCGGATATCGGCGACGGGATAATCTTCTTTGTGGTAATTTTTCATCTGGTCTCCAGGACGCGGTACGCCACAGCATAGCCCAACGGCGCCTTGCCGGGCGCGCGGCTGGCCGGCGGCGCCGTGTCATCCGCGCCGCGATTTGTGCAGTTCATCGCAAATTTCTCCCCAATGGAGATGTTGCACAATAGAATACACTGATCAACTACTCAAGGAAACCGCCATGCGCCCTCTGTTCCTGTTGTCAGTCCTGTCCCTCGCCTGCCTGTCCACTCTCGCGCATGCCGACGAGCAAACCCGCACGGTAGCCGCCTTCAACGCCATCGATATCCGCGGCCCCATCAGCATCGAGGTCGAATCGGGCAAGGAGCAAAGCCTGCTGCTGCGCGGCGACCAGAAATTCCTCAGCGGCGTGATCACGGAAGTGGTCGATGGCGAGCTGAAAATTTCCATGAAAGACAAGGACATCAAGAAAACGGATGGCGACCCGCGCATCATCATCACCATGCCCACCTTGCGCAAGCTGATCGCGGAAGGCGCGGGCGAAAAGATATTGACCAAGCTCAATGGTCCCCGGGTCGACATCAGCTACAAGGGCGCGGGCCGCCTGGCCGCCGATGGCCAGGTCGACTGGCTGCGCCTGAAGGCGCAAGGCGTGGGCGAAGTCGATACGAAAGCCTTGCTGGCGAAAAACGTCGACGTCAATTTCGAAGGCATCGGCTCCGTCAAGGTGTATTCCTCGGGCGAACTGAACGCCGTCGTGCGCGGCATGGGTGAACTGACCTATTACGGCAAGCCGAAGATCGTGCACAAGTCGATCGCCGGCATCGGCAGCGTGAATGCCGCCAAATAAGATTTCCTAGAACAACAAGGCCATCAGGCCACTGGAGACCGCATGACCGCAACACATGACACGCAAGCGCCGCTGGTGCTGCGCGAAGACGAGGGTGGCCTCGTCACCCTGCGCCTGAACCGTCCGCTGCAATTCAATGCCCTGTCGGAAGCCATGCTGGCGGCGCTGCAGACTGAACTCGACCTCATCGCCGGGCAGCCGCACGTGCGTTGCGTGGTGCTGGCCGCCGAAGGCAAGGCCTTTTGCGCGGGCCACGATTTACGCCAGATGCAGGCCACGCGCGAGCTTGCGTATTATCAAACCCTGTTCGCGCAATGCTCGCGCGTGATGCAAGCCATTCAAACCTTGCCCGTGCCCGTGATTGCCCGCGTGCATGGCATCGCCACGGCGGCCGGCTGCCAGCTGGTCGCCAGCTGCGACCTGGCTGTGGCGGGCGCGTCCGCCCGTTTTGCCGTCTCCGGCATCAACGTGGGCCTGTTCTGCGCCACGCCATCGGTGGCCCTGTCGCGCAATGTGTCGCCCAAGCGGGCCTTCGACATGCTGGTGACGGGCCGCTTCATCGACGCCGACACGGCCGCCGACTGGGGCCTGATCAACGAAACGGTGGCCGATACGGCGCTCGACGAAGCCGTGGCGCGTCTGGCGCAGCAGATCATGGCGAAAAGCCCGACGGCCATCCGCTACGGCAAGCAAATGTTCTACCGGCAGCGCCAGTTGCCGCTGGACGAGGCATATGCGTATGCGGGCGACGTGATGGCGCGCAATATGATGGAAGAGGATGCGGATGAAGGCGTCACCGCCTTTTTGGAAAAGCGGCCGCCCGGCTGGGCGGCCGTCAAATAGCTTAACGTTCCTGCTTCATCTGCTGCTGGACAGAAAGGCTCAAGGTCCCCAGGTCTTCCTTGCCCAGCATCGGCAATTGCGCCAGCAGGTTGGCCAGGGCGGAACTGCCCGTCACGTCCAGCTCGGACGACTGCACCAGCACCGTGCCGGCGCCCGTGAAGTCGATCTGCTTTTCTTCGCCCGACAGGGTAAAACCGGTAAGTGCGCCGGCGGCCGAAGCCCAGCCCTGCACGTGGGCGTAATCGTAGTGATACGAAGGGCTGGGGCAATCGGCCCAGCCCAGCACGGCCTGCTCGTCCACGCGGCACGGCAACTCCAGGAAATGCACGGGGCCGTTCGACGAGGCGATCACCTTGCCCGTGCCGATCATGGTCAGATAACCGGGCAAGGTCGATTCCTGGCAAATCACATCCTTGGTAAAACCCAACAGGTTTTTCGCGCGGATGGTCATGTTGGCGTTGTCCAGGTCGTAGCACGCCAGGTCGTTGCCGTTGTCGCCCAAAATCAATTGCCCCTGGCCTTGCGCGACGACAAAGTGGTGGATGTATTTCGGCGCGTTGAAGGCATTGCGCACGATCAGGTCGAGCACGCTGCTGCCCATGGCTTCGAAGCGCAGCTCGCCATAGAAGGCGATCATCTTGCCCTTGCGAATGAAGATCTGTTCCTTGACGTCAATGACATACGAAAAACGGTTCAGGTTATCGTTCTTCGGCAAGGTATCGGGGTTGTAAATCGTCATGGCTTACCTTTCGCTCGCTTGGATGTAGACCGTGCCCTGGCCCGTAAACTTCACCTGGTACGATTCGCCGGACGCCTGGCCAACGAAGGTTTTCCAGTTCAAGTCCGTGACGATGGTCGAGCTCAGCTGCCCCGTGTGGCCGATATACGCTTGCGGGTCGACAAACACGGGCACGTCCGGCGTGACGGGCAAGCCGATGGCGTTACCGTCGGACAAAATCGCCACTTCGCCCGTGCCCTGCAAGGTGGTGGTAAACAGACCCTGGCCGGAAGCCATGCCGCGCACCACGCCCTGCACACCGCCCTGGTTGCCGAGGAACATGGTGCCGGCCGTCAGGCGCGCATCGAAGGCCAGCAGGGAATCGCTTTCCACATAGAAAGTTTCGCCGCGCACGGGGACGATGGTGACGAACAGGCCGCCTTGCGCGTAAAACACGCTGCCTGTGCCACGCGCCGACATCATGGCGTAGCCTTCGTTCGTGACGGCGCGCATGGCCAGGCTTTGCACGCCCTGGCCGGCCAGGAAGGAGCGGCTGAACGCCACGTCGCCCTGGTAGGACACCATGGCGCCCTTGCGCGCGAACACTTCTTCATTGCCGAGTTTGACCTCGAGCATTTTTTCATTGATCTGCTGATAGACAGGCATCGCGGGTCCTCGCTAACTTAACGTTCGGCGGGCTGGATGAACACCACGCCCTGGCCTGTGAATTTGTGCTGGTACGATTCGCCCGAGCTCTGGCCGATCATCGTGCGCCAATTGACATCAAAAACGAATTCCTGGCGGATATCGCCCTTGAAGCCGACAAAGGCGTCCGGGTCCACGCGCAGCGGGTGCGCCGGCGTCACTTCCAGCATGATCAGGTTGCCGCGCGAAATGACGGCCAGGTTGCCATGGCCTTCGACGGTGGTGGAAAACAGGCCCTGGCCCGAGCTGGCGCCGCGCAAGCCGGCAAAGCTGGTGCCCGTCTTCAGGCTCGTGTCGTAAGCCAGCAGGCTGCTGCTTTCGATGGTCAGCTTTTCGCCGGCCAGCGCCATGACGGTGATCTCGGCCGCATTCTGCGCGAAAAACACCGTGCCCGTGCCGGCGGCCTGCATCACCTGCATGCCTTCGTTCGTCACCTTG
The DNA here is from genome assembly GCF_013372745.1 of Janthinobacterium sp. BJB401. Taxonomy (NCBI): domain Bacteria; kingdom Pseudomonadati; phylum Pseudomonadota; class Betaproteobacteria; order Burkholderiales; family Oxalobacteraceae; genus Janthinobacterium; species Janthinobacterium sp. BJB401. The sequence goes on from NZ_JABXFH010000053.1 coordinate 25,475, forward strand.
CGCTTGAGCGCGCCGAAGAGGCCTTCGCCGCCAAGCAGGGACTTTTCAAATTTGATGGCGCCCGTGTAGGCGACCATCGCGCCGGCAATCGCCAGCACTTTTTCATCCTGCAGGCGCACTTCCAGCAGGCGGTCGGTATTGGTGCGGAAACTGGTCACGCGCGACTCCCCAAGAATGCCAGGCCACAAAGCCATGGCTATCCGACAAGATACCGTTGGCTTTACCGCCATGCAAGTGCTATTCCTCCCGAACGGGGGGGGCGTGCATAAAAAAAGGCTATGTCACCGTCAGATGAGGGAATGCTCCCAACGTTGCTTTCAATAATGTTTCTGGTGAACGGATGCGCCTGGCGTCGAGGATCCAGCGCCATCCCAAGTAGTTCGGCAAGTAGCGCGTCGCCACGCCGTGAAAGGGCTGCAGCCACTCGCGCAATCGGCTGTGATACGCGTTGACGTTCTGCACGTGGGCGGCGCCCTGCACGCGGATACCGGCGCGCAAGTTGACGGCCTGGTGGCTGATGCCCGCTTCCCTCGCAAAGGCCCGGTAGGCGGCGTGGCCATCGGTCACCAGCAGCACGTCCTTGTCGATAACGGGTAACAAGCAATGATGCAGCTGCGCTTTCGTCAACGCCCCTTTTCCCGTGACAAAATCGAGCGTCTGCCCCGTGCGGTCGCGTGCCACCAGGATGCAGACCTGTTCATTGGAAATGCCGCGCTTGTGGGCATGGCCGCCCCGGCAGCGGGCTGGACGCGTCATGTTTCTGGATCCCTTTTCCGATTCCAGCAGATATAGCTCGTCTGCCTCGGCGATACCATGCAGACCATGCGGCCGGTCCGTTTTTGCCAACGACAAAAACCGGTGGCGCCAGCGGAACGTGGTGTTGCGGTGCACGCCTAACTGTAACGCCGCCTTGCGCACGGAATCCGATGCCAGCAGGCAATCGGTGTAGTCGAGCCACAAGGTTTTATGGCGCAAGCGGGCCAACGGCGTGCCGGTGAGTGCATTGAAGGTGCGACCGCAGGGCACGCAGCGGTAGCGCTGCAGGCCGTGCGCATGGCCGTGCCGGTGCAAGTGCACCGAGTGGCAGGCGGGACAGGCCAATCGCAACTGCGCCACACTTTCCAGCAGCGCGACGGTCGCGTCGTGTGGAGAGTTACCTCGCAGCAGGGCAATGCCCGCCTGACGCTGGCGCTGGCTCAAATGAGCAAACTGCGCGATAAAACTGATCCATTCGGCTGGCCGCATGATCTTCTGCTCCCTGTGAGGTGAGTATGCAGAGTCAGACAGCACGGCCACAGGAAGATTCCGACATTTCCCTACTTGCCGATGACAGAGCCTAAAAAAAAGCGTGCCCGGAGGCACGCCTTGCGTTCACACAATGAACGATTTATTCCGCCAGCACGGGCCTGGCGCCGCGCGCGTTCTGGAACAGCGGCACGGGATCATTGGTATTGACCTCGACCACCGTCACGCCCTGTACCACGCCAGCCACTTGGTAGCCGACGGCGCCCAGGTGGCGCGTGCCTTCGGCCAGGTTGGACCAGCTCAGCGAGACGGTCGCGGTGCCGCCCGTGTAGGCCGTGCCCGGCATCAGCGCCTTGAAGCCGCCATTCGACAAGCCCGGCGCCAGCACCCACGACGACAAGGTGTAGTCGGCCTGGCCGTTTTGCGGCGCAAAACCGATCACGCACACCTTGTAGGTGCCGGCGGCCGGCAGACGCAGTTCCACCTGCTCATTGGAACTTTCGTTACCGCTGCTGCCGACCAGCACATTGGCGGCGTTATAGACCTCCATGTCCATGTCGGTATTCGCGCCGCCCGTCGTTTCCGCATCGTAGGTAGCAAAGCGCGCCGCCAGGGTGCCGGCCGGGATCACCACGTTGTGCACGTTCACACCCGTGGCGCCGCCCGCCTTGCAGGCAGCCGAGGCTGCGGCGCCCGTCGCCGCCTGGCCGATCGTGCGCGCCTGGCGCACGGCTTCGACCATTCCCGACTTGACGCCGACCAGCGGGCCCGAGAAGCCCGTGCCCAGGGTCAGCACCTTGCTGCCCGTGGCCGCTTCGCTGCTGACCAGTGGAATGGCGGCCAGCGCGGTGCCGCGCGCCGTCAGCGGGCTGCGCACCGTGTGCGTGCCATCCGTCCAGCTCAGGGCGCCGTAGGTCCAGGTATTGGCCGGCGCCGTGGTGCGCGTCAGCTTGACCTGGTACTGGCCCTTGGCGCCCGGCGCCAGGCTCAGGCTCGTTGGCGTCACCGCCACCGTATAGCCGGGCAGGCTGGCCGAGACGTTGTAGACGGCGCTGCCGGCGCCCACGTTGGTCACCGTGCGCGTCAGGGTTTGCGTGCCCAGCACGTTGGCCGCCGTCAGCGATGCCAGGTTCAGGTTGTAGGCAGCGATGCCGCCGATGGCCTGGCACGTGGCGGCGCTGTAGACCTTCAGGTTCAGGCCGCACAGGAAGCGAGCATAGTCGATTTCCGACATGTCGTACACGAGGCCCGGATCGGCCGCGCTGTTCGGCGCGATGTGGCCGGCGCCCTGGCCCCATGGCAGCTGGCCCGAGTTCTTCGCCGTGGCATCCCACGACACGGAACCGTTCAAGCCATCCGAATAGGTGCTGAAGGCCGTCGTCATCAGCGCCGACTTGATGGCCGCGGGCGACCAGTCCGGATGCTGCTGCTTGAGCAATGCCGCCACGCCGGCCACGTGCGGGCTGGCCATCGAGGTGCCGGAATAGAAATCCCACTCGGCCGCCGGCGCCACGCCGCCTGCCGCCACGGCATCGCGCTGCGCCTGTGTCAGGTCGGCCGTCACGCCGGCCAGCACGTTGGTGCCGGGCGCCGACAGGTCGGGTTTCAGGATGTTCGCGTTGGCCACGTTCGGCCCGCGCGAGGAACGGTCGCTGACGATCGGCGCCTGCACCGTCGTGTCGGGAATCGTATGGATTTCCCCCAGCGCCGCCGTGCCATCGGGCGTCGCGGCCATGAAAGCCTTCAGCGCGTCGCCCTGCGCCTGCGCCAGGTGCACGGTCGACAGCGCGTGCGCCTGGTTGATGATGGTGTTGGCGCCGCCGGCCACGTTGGCGATGATCACGCCCGCCGCGCCGGCCGTCCTGGCATTCGCGCTCTTGTTGACCAGCACGTTGCCGCCACGGTCGCACACGAGGATCTTGCCCGCCACTTTCGCCGGATCCAGATACGCCGAGGTGGCATCGGCCACGCCGAAACAGCGCAGCAGATTGAGGTCCGTCGGCAGCACGCCGGCCAGGCCCGCGTCGCGCGACTGGATCAGCGGCAGCGCCGGCGTATTCGCATTGCTCGATGCGCCTTCCAGCTTGCTGCCATTGCTGAGAATGGCGTTGGCCGCGTACAAACGGTTGTGGGTGGAATTGGCGACCGTCGCCAGCCACGGGCTGATGTGCGACACGGGCGCCGGCACGTCGGGTGCGGGCGTGGCCGGGCCGGAATTGCCGCCCGACGTGGCGACAAACACGCCGGCTGCCGCCGCGCCGAGGAAGGCGACTTCCGTTGGCTCGTCGAAGGCGCCGCCGCCCGCGTTCGGGCCGATGGAGAAGTTGATGACGTTGACGCCATCCTTGACCGCCTGGTCGATGGCGGCCACGCTGTCGGCCGTGGCGCAACCGTTGCGGCCCGTCGATGCTGCCGTCCAGCACACTTTATAGGCGGCGATGCGGGCGCGCGGCGCCATGCCGGACGCCTTGCCCAGCGACACGCCATTCGAGGTGGCCAGGGCGCCATTGTTGCCGCCGGCCGTGGACGCCGTATGCGTGCCGTGGCCACCGTGCCCCGTCAGGCCGGCGACGGAATCGCGCGGCGAAAAAAATTCCGTCCAGTGCAGCGCCGACGTGGCGGCGCGGTAGTAGCGCGCGCCGATCAGCTTGTTGTTGCAATTCTCGGCGCTAAAACCTTCACCCGTCTGGCAAGTGCCCTGCCAGCTGGCCGGCGGCGCGCCGTACACGACGTTGCCGCCGCTGTGGCTGGGCACGCCATTCTCGTCGAGGCGGTCGGCAAAGGCCGTGTTCTCGGGCCAGATGCCGCTGTCGACGATGCCGATGATGATGTCTTCACCGGCGTGCGCCTTGCCGCCCAGCTGCTCCCAGATGCCGCCCGGCTTGTCCAGGCCCAGGAAGCTGGGCGTGTAGCTGGTGTCGAGCTGCAGGATGGAATCGGCGCTGATGCTGGCCACGCCGCTGTTTTTCTTCAGCGCCCGCACTTCATCGTCCGTCAGCAAGGCGGAAAAGCCGTTGAAGACAACGCTGTACTGGTGCGTGATTTGCGCCGCGCTGACGGTGCCGGCCACGGCGGCCTGTTTGGTGTCGAGGTAGCTCAAATAGGCCTGCACATCGGCGGCGCCCACGTTGATGCGCGCGCCCGGCGCCGGCCTGGTGGCGGCCAGGCCGTCGACCTGGCCCGTGTAGGTGGCGGCCGGCTTGTCGACTAGCTGCACGATGTAGGAGCGGCGCTCCTGCGCCTGCGCCGCTTGCGCCAGGCTGGCGGCCAGCAGAAGGATGCCGAGTGAAACGGGACGTAATCTCATCTCACGCTCCTTGCACGTTGGCAGCGGCGAACTTGCCGCTGCGGCGGCGCGACAGCATGCCGATGGCGCCCAGGCCGGCAAGCATCAGCATGTAGGTCGACGGTTCCGGCACGGCGCTGACATTGATATTGTCGAGCGCAAACTGGCCCTGGTTAAAGGCGGGGAAATCGATGGAATTGCTGCATGCGCCCGTGTCATTGAAAATGCAGGCATTGAAGGTCAGGCCCGTAAACGCGTAGTTGCTGAAACCGCCCAGCAGGGAAGCGCTCTGGAAAAAGTAATTGCCATCGCTGCCCTGGCCGGGAAACGCCAGCGAGGTGCTGATCACCTGGCCGTCGCTGAGGGTGCCGCTCAACTGCAGCTGGCCCCAATTCTGGTTCGGCAAGCCGGAGACAGGCGCGATGAAGGAATAATCGAAACCGGCCAGGGTGAATGCCTGGTGGTCGGCACGCGCGAAGTTCACGCCGCCATCGTTGAGGATAGCCAGGTAGTTGCCGGTAGCGCCCTGCGGGCAGGCGGCGATATCGCACGACGAACCCGCGCGGCCATCGAGAATGGCGCCCACGCCGCTGACGCCGCCGCCGGCCGCCGTGGTCGGATCGGCCAGGAACAGCAGGTTGTAGCTCGACGTATTGAGCGTCTGGCCGCTTTCATACACGTCGGGGCGCAAGTTGTCGAAGGTCAGGACACCGGCCATGGCCGGCGCCGAGGCCAGCACGGACAAGGTGGCCAGCGCGGCAAGGACGGTGGCGCGACCGCGGGTAGCGGATGTATTGGCGGTGGCGGGCGATACCCGCGCATGTGATGAACGATGCATTCTATTCCCTTGATTGTTGTGGATAGATAGGTCGGCAGGTCTGGCGCCCGCTTTCAGCTTTTTCACAAAAGTGTCAACAAATATAGCAAATCGCATAAAACAAATAGCATATTTTTAATATCATTTATTTATTTTTTATCTAACTCCGCGAAACTTTGTTTTGTTTTATCTATGAAAGTTTGAGGAATCTCAACGTTACATTTGAACAACAATGCTTCGCACTGCAGGCGCATGGGCCAGCGCGCCGGCGCGACTTCGGATAAGCTCGAAAACCGCGCCTGCCGCGTCGTCCCCTGCGTCACATCACGGTACACCTGTTCCATCCTGGAACACTTGCCTGCCCCCGCCGCCCCGGCGATCCACCCCTGCCGCCCTTGCGCCGATGGCATGAAGCTTGCACAACAAGAAGATCGACCGTGCTCAGGGAGCAGCATCATGGAACACTACCAACTGGCCGGCAGCGGCCGCTCGAACACGCGGCAGGCCTGGCGCCTCCTGCTGTGCTGCACGCTGACGCTGGCTTTTTTTCTGCTGGCCGCCAGGCTGGATCTGGCAGAACGGCTGACGCAGTCACTCTGGCGCCAGGAGCACTGGCAACTCGATGAACTGGCCCTGAGCCTGCTGGTGCTGGCGCTGGCGCTGGCCGGCTTCGCCGTGCGGCGCGGACGCCAGGTGGCGCTGCTGCTGGCGCAGAACCGCGCCCTCACGCAGCGTCTGCTGCACGCGCAGGAAGAGGAGCGCTGCGCGCTGGCGCGCGAGCTGCACGATGAAGTGGGACAAGACTGCACGGCCATCCGCGCCGCCGCCAGCTACATCCTGCGCGCGCGCGACGGCGACCAGGCGAACGTGCAGGCGTGCGCCGCCAGCATCGCGCGCTCGTCGGAAGCGCTGCATGCGATGGTGCGCACGATGCTGCGCCGGCTGCGTCCGCCCGTGCTCGACAGCCTGGGCCTGGCGCCGGCCCTGCAGGCGCTGTGCGACAGCTGGGCCCAGCAGCACGGCATCGCTTGCCATTTCGCGCCGCAGGCCATCCCCGACAGCCTCGACGACTGCACCGCCACCGCCATCTACCGCCTGGTGCAGGAAGGCTTGACGAACGTGGCGCGCCACGCGGGCGCCGACCGGGCCACGGTGGAACTGCGCGCCGATGCGCACGGCGTGCTGCACCTGGCCATCGAAGACAATGGCCGGGGTTTATGCCCGGACAAGACGCCAGCAGATGGCTTCGGCATGCTGGGCATGCGCGAAAGAGTGGCCGGCCTGCGCGGCCATATCCGCTGGATCAGCGCGCTGGGCAACGGCTTGCGCATCGAAGTGGCCCTGGCGGCACGGTGCGCGGCATGAACGCGGCCATGACCCCGATCCGCGTGATGCTGGTCGACGACCACCCGGTGGTGCGCACGGGCTACCGGCGCCTGCTGGAACAGGGCGGCGACATCGCCGTCGTGGCCGAGGCGGGCAACGGCGAAACGGCGTATGGTTTGCATCTTGAGCACGCGCCCGACGTCTGCGTGACGGATTTGTCCATGCCCGGCATCGGCGGCCTGGAATTGCTGCGCAAGCTGCTCGCCCGCGACGCCGGCGCCCGCGTGCTGGTGTTTACCATGCACGACACGCCGCAGCTGATCGCGCGCGCGTTTGACGGCGGCGCCTGCGGCTTCGTCAGCAAGCAGGCCGACCCGGAACACCTGGTCGACGCCGTGCGCGCCGCCCACGCGGGCCGGCGCTACCTCGACCCGCACAGCGCGCCTGACGTACTGCAAGGCACGGCCAACATGGAAGCGCAGCGCTTGAGCAGCCTGAGCCAGCGCGAATTCGAAATCTTCCGCCTGCTGGCCGAAGGCCGCAGCGCCGCCGACTGCGCCCGCCTGCTGCACCTGAGCAGCAAGACGGTGGCCAACCACCAGACTTGCATCAGGGAAAAGCTCGACGTGCCCGGCCCCGCCGCTTTGGTGCACCTGGCCTTGCGCAATGGCGTCATCGAACAGATCCACCCTTAAAACACATAGCGCAAGCCCGCATTCACGCTGCGCGGCGCGCCAGCCGCATAAAAGGTCGCGTTGACCATCGGATATTCGCCGTTCACGGCCGGCAGTGGCCGGGCGGCGAAATTGCCGTTGGCGTCGAAACCCGTCGCGCCCAGCTGGGCCGCCGTCGCATAGTTTCGGTCGAACAGGTTATTGATTTGGGCGAACACGCTCAGCTGACGTGTCAGCTGATATTTTCCATTAAGTTCAAAGACCGCGTAACCGCCGCTCTTGCCCGCGCCCAGGTACGCTGGCCCGCCCGCCTGGTGCGCATTGTTTTCATTGCCGCGCGCATAGGCACTCGACACGGCCGTCATGGCCAGGCCCACCGTCCAGTCGCGCCCGCCCTCATAATCCACGTGCGCTTTGAAAATATGGCTCGGTGTCAAAGGAATGCGCTTGCCCGGCGTGATGACGATATTGCCTTCCAGGCCGGGCGCTTCCGCGTCGCTGCTGCTGTTGGCGCTGCCGTTGACGGTTTCGCGGCTTTGATACGTCGCCTGCAACCACGTGTAGTTGACGCCGAAGTCCAGCGCGCCCGCCTTGCCGTCCAGCGCCAGCTCGGCGCCCTGGTGGCGCGTCTTGCCGAAATTCTTGAAATAGCCGAAACCTGCCTGGTTATCGGCCACGAACAGGATATCGTCGTGGTTTTCCGCGCGGAACAGGCCCGCGCTCCAGCGGGCCAGCTCGCCCCACTGGCCGCGCACGCCCGCTTCCCATGTCTTCGTCACCACCTGTTTCAAGGGCGGGTCGCCGGCCATGGCGTTGGGCAGGCGGCACGGGTTTTCCGGGTCGGCGCAGCCAAGCTCGATGGCCGTCGGCGTGCGGCTGCCTTCGTTGTAGCCAAGGTAGGCGCTCACGCCCTTCGCTGGCGCGTACGCCAGGCCGATGGCGGGGTTGAAGCGGCTGAAACGGTGGTCGCCATCGAGCGAACCGCTGCCGCCGCCGGGCGTGATGGCATCGCGGTTGCGCACGGTGCTGCGGTTGTAGCGGCCAGACACCGTCAAGGTCAACGCTTGATTCAACGCCATGCTGTCGCTCGCATACACGCTCCACGTGCGCATGCGCCCGCTCAAGTCGACCCGGTTGTCCACTGGCGTGCCGTCGTCGTCGATCTGCGTGCCGTCGGCAAAGAAGTCCACGGGCGTGATGCCGCGGTCCGGGTTCAGGTAGCCGAACTGGCTGGTCTGGCGAAAGGTGGCGTGGCTCGTGTCATAGGCGGCGCCGGCCGTGACGGCATGGCGCGCGCCAGCCAGGTCGGCCAGCGCCGTGAACTGGCCCGAAAAACCGTAGTTTTCCTGCCGCGTATGGCTGCGGTTGATCATGCCATTGCATTTTTCGGCCGGCTCATCGTTCAGCAGCACGTTGGCTATACAGCGCCACTTAGGGAACGGCGTATTGCCCGCATTCGCCCCACTGGCGGGAAAGCCCGTGTAGCCGGCCGCCGCCAGGGCCGCGCGTTCGGCCGCGCCGGGCTGGTAGACGGACTGGTCGAGCGACTCGTCGTTCAGGTCGCCGTTGTAGGTGTGCGTATCGATCTTGCGGAAGTAGACATTGCCGGACAAGAGCAGGGCAGCGCTGGCCTGGTGTTTGCCCGTCAGGTTCAGCAAGGTCGACCTGTTTTGCGTCAGGTCCGGCTTGGTATAGACGCTGCGGTAGTCGCGCGCCAGCATGCGCTGTTCCTGCAAGCCGTTGCCCGTCAGCGCATTGTCCGCGTGGGCAACGGTGACGGCAATGTCCGTGCGCGCATCGCTCCAGCCCAGCTTGCCAAACACCTGGCGCACGTCGGACGGGGAATCGTCGCGCCAGCCATCTTCCTTGAAACGGTTGCCCGTCACATACCAGTGCCAGCCTTGCGCATTGCTGCCGCCATGTTCGAACTCGACACCGCGGCGTTGATCGGAACCCAGGCGCGCCTCGACGGCGGTGCCGGGGTTGCTCTTGCCATCCTTGGTTTGCAGGGCCAGCGCGCCGCCCAGGGTGTTGAGGCCGAACAATGGATTCGAGCCCGGCATCAGGGTCAGCGATTTGATGGCCATGCGCGGGATCAAGTCCCAGCTGACGACGTCGCCAAACGGCTGGTTCAGGCGCATGCCGTCGAGGTACACGGACAGGCCCTGCGGCGTGCCCAGCAGCGGCGACGCCGTATAGCCGCGGTAGCTGACGTCGGGCTGGAACGGATTGTTCTGCACTTCGTTCACGACAACGCTGCCCAGGTTGCGGCGCAGAAAGGCGGATAAGTCGAGCGCGCCGCTGGAGGCGATCTGCTGCGCGCTGGCCGTCTGCACGGGCGCGGCGAACGTGTCGCTCGCCTGCTCCACGGTGGGCAGCGGCATGCTACCCGTGATGATGACGGTGGGCAAGTCGCCCGCTGCGGTCAGGCTGGCACCAGCAGGTTCAGCAGCCTGCGCCTGGCACAGCGCCATGGCCGCGGCGGCGAATAAAGTCAGTTTCATGCGGGTCCCCGTTTTTATCATGGTTTTTATGTCTGTCCAGTATCGGACAGCCACCATCGATGAACTAGGGAAAAACTCCCGCCGTGCAAGGAAACTTAGCGCTGCAAGGGCAAGTAACTCTGCTTGAGCTGGCGCAAGACAAAGCTCGATTTGCTGTGGCGGATGCCGGGAATTTTGTATAAACGCTCGCGCAGCAGGCGTTCATAGTCGCGCGTGTCGCTCACCGCAATGCGCAGGTAGTAATCGTAGTCGCCCGAGACAAGGAACGCTTCGAGCACTTCCGGGATCATGGCCAGCGCGTGGCCGAACTCGAACAGGGCCTGGTCGGAATGGTCGTCCAGGGTGACTTGCACGATGACGGTGTCGGCCAGCCCCACCTTGGCCGCGTTGACGTTCACCGTGTAGCCTTCGATGACGCCATCGTCTTCCATGCGCTTGATGCGCGCCCAGCATGGCGACGAGGTCAGGCCCACCTTGGCGCTCAGCTCGTGCAGGCTGATGCGGGCATCCTGCTGCAGGGCCGTCAGGATGGCGAGGTCGAATTTATCCAGCTTCATTCTGTCATATCCTTATTTCACAGCAAATTTTGCTGAAGTCTGCATTCTATACGAGAAAACCAGCAGCCTTTTCTGCCGGGGCAAGCAGAAAATAGACACATGAAACCCGATCCCGCTCCCCTCCTCGCTCCCGCCCACGATCTTGCGCCGCGCAACGGCGCCAGCACCCTGATCGACACCCTGCTGGCCCTGGGTGTCGACACCGTCTTCGGCTACCCGGGCGGCGCCGTGCTGCCCCTGTACGACGCGCTGCACGCGCAGCCGCGCTTGCGCCACGTGCTGGTGCGCCACGAACAGGCGGCCGTGCACGCGGCCGAGGGTTATGCGCGCAGCACGGGCCGGCCCGGCGTCGTCTTCGTCACGTCCGGCCCCGGCATGAGCAATACCACCACGGGCTTGCTCGACGCCCTGTGCGATTCTGTGCCCGTCATCTGCATCAGCGGCCAGGTGGCCACTACCAGCATCGGCACGAACGCCTTCCAGGAATGCGACGCGCTGGGCATTTCGCGCCCCGTCACCAAGTGGAACCGGCAAATCCGCACGGCCGACGAAACGGCGGCCGTGGTGCAGGAAGCGTACGCGCAAGCCACGCAAGGGCGGCCCGGTCCCGTGCTGATCGACTTTCCCAAGGATATGCAACTGGCGCCCGTTGCGGACCACACGCCGCCGCCATCCGTCGCAGCCGCCCCTGCTCCCCTGCCCGAGGCGGCCGATATCGAGCAAGCCGCCAGCCTGATCGCCTCCGCGCGCCAGCCCGTGTTCTATGGCGGCGGGGGCCTCATCAATTCCGGCCTCGATGCCTGCGCCGCTTTCCAGCAACTGGTGAAACTGGCGGCCGCGCCGTGCACCCTGACCCTGCTGGGCCTGGGCGCCTTTCCCGCCGCGCACCCGGCCTTCCTCGGCATGCTGGGCATGCACGGCACGCTGGAAGCGAACCTGGCCATGCACCACGCGGACCTGATCGTCTGCGTCGGCGCCCGCTTCGACGACCGGGTGACGGGCAGGCTCGACGCCTTCTGTCCCGGCGCGAAAATCATCCACGTCGATATCGACCCGGCGTCGATCGGCAAGGTAGTGCGCGCCGACGTGGCCCTGCGCGGCGATTGCGCGCCCGTGCTGGCGGCCTTGCTGGCGCAGCTGCGCGGCCGCTTGCTGGCCGACCGCCAGCCATGGTGGCAGCGCATCGACGGCTGGCGCGCGCAGGACTCGCTGGCGTTCGATGACACGCCGGACGTGATCGCGCCGCAGGCGCTGATGCAGCGGCTGCAGGCGGCGCTCGATGGCAAGGACGCCATCGTCTCCACTGACGTGGGCCAGCACCAGATGTGGGCGGCGCAACATATGCGCTTCGAGCAGCCGCGCCGCTGGCTCACCTCGGGCGGCGCCGGCACCATGGGTTATGGCTTGCCGGCCGCCATCGGCGCGCAGATCGCCCATCCGGGAAAATGCGTCGTGTGCGTCAGCGGCGACGCGTCGATCTTGATGAATATCCAGGAACTGGCCACGGCCGTGCAGCACCGCCTGCCCGTGAAAGTGGTGCTGTCGAACAATGGCTACATGGGCATGGTGCGCCAGTGGCAGGAACTGCACCACGGCGAACGCTACAGCCACAGCTACACGGAAGCCCTGCCCGACTTCGTCGCCCTGGCACGCGCCTTCGGCTGGCAGGCGCACACGGTGAGCCGGCGCGAAGACCTCGACGCGGCACTGGCGGCCTGCCTGGCATCGAGCGGCCCCTATTTCCTCGACGTGCGCGTGCATGGCGAGGAAAACTGCTTCCCCATGATGGCGCCCGGCGCGGGACATCATGAAGTGACCCTCTCCAAGGGCAAGGTGTACAGCGAGCGGTAATCCGGCATGACCACCGGCCACGCCAACGATGTTGTCGGATTACGCGTGGCGTTGCCACGCTAATCCGTCACCTCTCGCCACCACGGGTAGGTCGGATTAGCGGCGGTACGCCGCGTAATCCGACATCACCACGGGCCAGATTACGCCCAAATCCTGTAGACCCAATAACTTTCATCCTCGCGGCTGGCACGCGCCAGTTCCGTGGGGCTCAGGCCCGTGATGGCGCGCACTTCGCGGCACAGGTGGGCCTGGTCGGCGTAACCGCCCTCGGCGGCGATATCGGTCCAGGAAGCGTTGCCTTGCAGCATGGATTCTCGTGCGTCGAGAAACGACTGTTCCGCGCGGCGCATGCGGCGCAGGGTGCGCATGGGCTGGCCGGCCCAGGCCTTGATGCGGCGCTCGATATTGCGCGCGCCGCTGGCCAGGCCCGTCGAGGCCGCCTGCACGCCCAGGCGGCGCACCCAGTCCTGAATGGCGCCGGCCGGCTGGTCGCCGCTCTTGCGCGCCAGCGCCCAGCGCGGCGCGAGAAAATCCTCCACCAGCCTGACGCGCGCTGCATCGTCGGGCGCGGCCAGCACGGCGTCGGACAAGGCCAGCCAGTCGGCGTCGAACAGCGGTGCCAGCGGACGCACCTGGTCGAACAGGGCCGCCATGTCGATGCCCGTCAACGCATGCAGGGCGGCCGGATACAGCATCACCATGAACGAGTGCACGGGACCGGGGTTGTAGCTGACCAGCGGATAGCCGCGCGGCCCGCTGAACAGGGCCGGCGGCATGCGCACATGCAGCAGGTCGGGAGCGGGCGCGGCCGCCACGCCCTCGCCCCCCACCGGCCACCGCAGGCCG
>NZ_JABXFH010000054.1:0-38517 GCF_013372745.1 Janthinobacterium sp. BJB401
GCCACGCCTGTTCGTGAGCGGGATCGGCCTCGCGCCAGCGCTGCAGCGACAGCAGCGCGTCCGGCGTGGCGCCCTGCATCTGCAGGCGCACTGCCCAGGCGATGGCTTGCTCCACGGGGTCTTCCGGCAAGGCGGCGGCCGTCATGGGAAATGTCATTGGTAATAGACGCGGTAGCAGGCGCGCCAGGCGCTGGCCAGGTCTCGCTCGACGGTGGCCAGCGAGACGTCGAGCCTGGCGGCGATGGCGGGACCCGTCAAGCCGTCCAGCTGGGCCAGCAAAAAGGCCAGCCTGGCGCGCGGCTTGAGGGCGTCGAGCGCCGTGTCGAGGCGCACCAGGGTGTCGATGATCAGCAGCCGCGTTTCGGGCGACGGCGCCGTCTGCTCGGGCAGGGCGGCCAGCGCCTGCAGATAGGCGTATTCCACGTCGCGGCGCCGGTAATGGTCGATCACCAGGCCTTGCGCGATGCGCGTCAGGTAGGCGCGCGGCTCGCGCAGGGCGGGCTGCGGCCGTTCGCGCCGCTGCAGCAGGCGCATGAACGTGTCGTGCGCCACGTCGGCCGCATCGGCGCCGCAGCCCAGTTTATGCCGCAGCCAGCCCTGCAGCCAGCCGTGGTGGGCGCGGTACATGGTGGCAAGGTCGGACGGTGCGGCTGGGTTCATGGCGGCAAGGATGATGGTGGATGATGGTTAACTGAGAATCATTCTCAATTATTGCATCGACTGCCTGCGCTGGCAAGTGCCGCCGCCAGCGGCCGCACCGTTGCCGCGCCCTGTCCAAGAGGGCCGGCATTTGCTATAGTCCCAGCCATCTTTCCATCCGCTTACAGATCCTGCCATGACCACTAGCACCAGCAGCACCATCGCGCCCCGCACCTTCGGCACGCCCCTGTCTTCCACCGCCATCAAGGTCATGCTGCTGGGCTCCGGCGAACTGGGCAAGGAAGTGATCATATCGCTGCAGCGCCTGGGCGTCGAAGTGATCGCCGTCGACCGCTATCCAAATGCGCCGGGCCACCCGGTGGCACACCGCTCGCATGTGATCGACATGAGCGACGGCGTGGCGCTGGCCGCCCTGATAGCTCTGGAAAAGCCGGACTTGATCGTGCCGGAAATCGAAGCCATCGCCACCGACACCCTGGCCGCGCTGGAAGCGGCCGGGCAAATCACGTGCATCCCGAACGCGCGCGCGGCCGTGCTGACGATGAACCGCGAAGGCATCCGCACGCTGGCCGCCGAGACCTTGGGCGTGGCCACGTCGCCATACCGCTTCGCCAGCAGCTTGCAGGAATTGCAGCTTGCGTGCCAGGAAATCGGCTTCCCGTGCGTGGTGAAACCCGTGATGTCGTCGTCGGGCAAGGGCCAGTCCAAGCTCGATAGCGCCGCTGACGTCGACGCGGCATGGGCGTACGCGGCCAGCGGCAGCCGGGTCGATACGGGCCGGGTCATCGTCGAAGGTTTCATCGACTTCGATTACGAAATCACCTTGCTGACGGTGCGTGCCGTGGGCGCTTCGGGACAGATTGAAACGCAGTTCTGCGAACCGATCGGCCACTTGCAGGTGCATGGCGACTACGTGGAATCGTGGCAGCCGGCCCGCATGGCGCCACTGGCCTTGGAGCGGTCGCGCGACATCGCGCGCAAGGTGACGGACAACCTGGGCGGCCTGGGCCTGTTCGGCGTGGAGCTGTTCGTCAAGGACGACATGGTGTGGTTCTCGGAAGTGAGCCCCCGTCCGCACGACACGGGCATGGTCACCATGGCCAGCCAGGTGCAGAGCGAATTCGAGCTGCACGCGAAAGCCATCCTTGGCTTGCCCGTCAACGTGGCCCTGCGTTCGCCCGGCGCCTCGGCCGTCATCTACGGCCAGCTGGAAGCGAAAGGCATCGCCTTCGAAGGCGTGGCCGACGCCTTGAGCGTGCCGGGCGCGGACTTGCGCCTGTTCGGCAAGCCTGAATCGTTCGCCCGCCGCCGCATGGGCGTGGCGCTGGCCACGGCTGACGATATCGACACAGCACGCGCGCGCGCCGTGCTGGCCGCGTCCAAGGTCAAACCGGTGGTGCGCTGATGGCAGAGGCCAGCCTGCCGCAGGCCGACGCCGGCGGCGAGGACATCAAGCGCAAGCTGCGCGGCCACATCGCGCGGCGCAACCTGGCCGGCGCCGCCAACGACTGCAAGTGGAACGAACTGCTGGCCTTCATGCGCGGACGCACCGACTGGGCGCCGTCATACCGCTACGGCTCCGTCACCGGCTATGTCTCGCGCTGGGATACGGAATGGGATTACCACCCGCCGTTCCCGTTCATGGGCGTGGAGTGGCTGGACATCAGCCTGTATTCGGAAGAACACGTGGCCATGCTGCTGCCAAAAAAAATCATCGACCACGGCGTGTGGATCGTGCCGGAACTGGAACGCATCGGCTTCGATTTCGAAGTACGCGACCGGGTGGCGCGCATCTGGGCTTATCTGCCCCGTTCCTATCACGATTTTCCTCCCGCCGACTAATTCAAAGAGTATTCTCATGCCTGAAAACGCTATCCCCCAAGTACCGCAACCGGACGACGCCGTCGTCGGCAAGGAAGCGGGCGCGCACATGCTGGCCACGGCCTGCGCCGCGCGCGACGCCTTTTATGCCACCCTGGGCGCCATGGACGCCGACGTGCTGGCGCCGCTGGTCAATCCGGCCTTCATGGGAGGCCCGCGCTGGCCCTCGTTGCGCCAGGCCTGGCGGGTGATCCGCCGGCCTGACTCGATTCTCATCGCCAGCGATGGCTTGAGCGACCCGTTCGAGGATGACGACGACGTGTTCGTGCCGCGCGGCCATTTGCTGGAAGTGTGCATCGAAGCGCCGCTGTCCGCCTTTGACGGCAATCCCGTGCAGGCATCGTGGCTCTTCGACCTCGTTTACCAGGTCAGCCAGAACGTGGCCGACCACGGCTCCATCGATTTGCTGGTGCAGCGTCACGGCAGCGTGTCGATGGTGCTCGACTTGCAAGATGCACCAAACGGGCTGGAAGACGAAAACGAGCAGGTGGGCGTGCTGCTGGCCCAGGGCGCGGCCACGATTCCCCCATCCTTCGCCACGCCGTATGGCGAAGTGATGCTGCTCACTCTTACCGTGCTGCAGCCAGCCGAACTGGCGTACATCAGCGAAGCGGAAGACAAGGCGCAGTCGCGGCGTGACCTGGCCGCCGTGATTGCCGCGTCGCCGACGGCCCACCTGAGCGTGGCCCAGCGGCCGGCCGTCATTCCCCGCTAGGTTCGACCGGCGCCACGGCCGGTTCTGTCGGTGCTTCCTTCGCTTGCATGACGGCGGGCGGCGGTTCTCTCCACTTGCCCGCCGCCTTCAGCTTGTTCTTCAGCCCTGGCAGAGGAAAACCCAGCGCATAGGCTTTTTGCGCGTGCGCGCTGGCCTTGTCGTACTCCTTCTTTTTCACATACATCAGGCCCAGGTTGTACTGGATGGTGGCCTGCTCGGGCGCCAGGCGGCTGGCTGCGTCCAGCTGTTCCAGCGCCGTCGCATCCTGGCCCGTGGACAGCAGATAGCTGCCATACACCATGCGCGCCGTCACGTCGTGGGGCGCGAAGGCGATCGCCCGTTCGAAGTAGCAGCTGACCGTGTAGCGGGCGCCGGGTGGCTGCGCGCTTTTCAGACGCAGTCCCAGCTTGGCCATCGACGCCAGCGCCCGGTGGTGGTTCGGGAAGTGTTCGAGCGTGTAGCTGATGTCGGCGCCCAGGCTGCCCGTCATGCCTTGCGTGAGCGTTTCCACGGCCCGTGAAAAATGGAATTTCTCGACCACGGTCAAACCGGAACGGTCTTCCGCGCTCGTATAGTCGCCGCCCGGCGTGTGCCTGACGTAGGGCGGGCAGTCGGCGGCGCCGGCGCTGGTGCAGCAGGCGGCGAGGGCGCAGGCAAACAAGCAATGCTTCATGGTGAGCTCCTGTGACTGACCTGGTCCAGCAAATCGGCCAGGGCGTTGCTGCGGGCTTGCCGCGATTGCAGGGCGATGGCGGCAGGGCTGGCCAGCGGCGCGCGCCCCTGGCGCGCCAGTTCCAGAAAGCGCAGCAAGGCGCGCGCGCAGTCGCTGCTGGACGCCAGCTGGCCGATGGTGTCGATGCCGCAGTGGCGCAGCTTGGCCGCGCTGTCGCCCGCCAGGTCCGTCAGCGCGAGGATGGGCCGGCGGCAGCGCAGGTATTCATACAGCTTGGCCGGTATCTGCCCGTTGCAGTTGGCCGCTTGCAGCAGCAGCAGGCCGTCAGCGGCGAGCATTTCCTGCAGCGCCGCGCCGTGCGGCTGCAAGGGTGCCAGGCTGACCAGATCTTCGATGGCGTATTTCGCCAGCAGGCCTGCCAGCCACGCATCGTGGCCCGTGGCGCGCAGCATCAGCTGGAAATTGCGGGCGTGGAGCACGCCGTCGCGGCGCAGCCGGGCCAGGGCTTCGAACAGCGCTTGCGGATCGCGCTCGGACGGATAGATCACGCCGCTGTGCAGCAGCAGAAAGCGGCTGCGGTGGCCCGTGCGTTCAGGGCAGGCTGCATAGCCGTCTTCATCGTAACCGTTCTCTATCAGCTGGAAACGTTCGCGCGGCAGTTGTGCCAGGCGCCGCTGGTGCGCCGCGACGGCGCCCGGCGTGGTGCAGACGATGGCCGCGCTGCGCGCCGCGATGCGCTGTTCTATCCACGCATGCATGCGGTGCAGGCGCGGCTCGGGCGGATACGGCGCCAGCGGGTCGCTGTCGTCGAGCATGGGGTCGCGCTGGTCGGCGATCCACGGCAGGCCGCTGAGTTTTTGCAAAGTCATCGCGATCAGGTGCGCCGTGGCGATCGGATACGTCGACCAGATGGCGTCGGGGCGGTATTGCCGGATCATGCGCAGGCCCGCCGGCACGGCGCTCAGCCACCAGGAACTCCAGCGGTCGGGCAGCGCCAGGCAGCGCGGATAGCGCCCGCCGATGGACAAATGGCGCGCCGCATCCAGCGCCAGGGTACGCCGCACGGTGGCTTGCGCAACTGTCTGCGCCAGCTGGGAATCGCCCTGATGCGGATATGCGGTGGCGCTGGGACTGAGCACCAGCGGCTGCCAGCCGCAGTCGGGCAAATGGCGTGCAAAGCCCAGGGTGCGCAGGATGCCGCTGCCGCCAGCGAACGGCGGAAAATGGTAGGCGACCATCAGCACGCGTTTTGGTCGGGCCGCGTTCGGTGAGGTTTTTACCATGACTGCAGCCATCGTGTGCACCGCTGTTCCACTTCGCCGCGCCAGATGGCGCTGGCGAACGTGTGGTTGGCCCCGTCGACCTGCGCCTGCGTCCACTGCGCGCGGGCGGCGACGCCGCGCCAGGCCGCATCGCCATCGAGCAGGGCTTGCCACTCGCGTGCGCCCAGGTCGTCGCCGCTGAGGATCAGCAGTACCTTGCCCTGGAATTGCGTCAGCGCCCGCAGCAGGGCCGGCGCGGGCGCGTCGTCTGCCTGCGTTGTCGGTGCTTGCGTGGCGGCCGCCACCTGCCGCAGCGAGGCCAGGCTGGCGCCCAGTTGCAATCCGCCGCTGGCCAGCTTGCGCCAGAAACCGCCTTGCAGCAGGCGTGGCAAATAATAATGGCGCAGGGTGGCGCGCGCCAGGCCGGCGCTGCTGCGCACCCACGGGTTGAGCAGGATCAGGGCTGTGACGCGCGCGTCGCGCGGCGCATGGCAGGCGGCGGCCGTGGCGCCATCGCACAAGCCCCACAGCGCCACTTCGCGCAAGGACGGCACGGCGTCGAAGAATTGCGCCAGTGCGCCGGCGATGTCGGGACCGGCCGCGCGGTAGTCGCGCGCGCCGCCTTCGCTGTCGCCCATGCCGCGCAAGTCGAAACGCAGCACGGGCCAGCCTTGCGCGGCCAGGGCGCGGGCCAGCAAGACAAACTGGCGGTGGCTGCCGATTCGGTACTGCGGCCCGCCCGTGACGATCAATACACCGCGCGCGCCCGGCACGTCGGGCAGGCTGAGGATGCCGGTCAGGCGCGCCTGCGCTTCGTCGTCGTCACATGTGCTGCGAAAGCGCAGGGCCAGCTCGCGCACGGCGTGCCCTGCCAGGTGCTGCTGACAGCTGTCGCGTTTCATGGCGGCGTCCTTTCCTCGTCGAGCCAGTCGCGGCACAGCGCGCGCGTGGCATCCAGCAGTTGCGGACACGCGAGCAGTTCGCCGCTGTGCCAGAACGGGCCGTCGCCGAAGCTGGCCACGTGCACGGCGGCGCCGTGTTCTCGCCATTGCCGCGCCAGTGGCGGCACGGGCGCGCAAGTCTGTTCCGTCGCCTGGTAATCGAGCCAGTAGACGGGCCGCTCAGGAACGGCCGGCTGCAGCGCGGAGGCGCTGACGCCGTCGATGGCGTGCGCCAGTTCGGGCGCCAGCAGGTAGCCGGCCACTTCCACAGGTTCGCCATTCGCCAGCGTGGCGCGCGCCTGGCCGGGCGCTTCCTGCGTGCTGCCGGCCAGCATGCCGGTCGCCAGGCGCAGGCGCAGGAAACGGTCGATGCTGCGCCGTCCATCGAGTTCCGGCTGCCACAACAGCAAACGCGCCAGGGGCAGCGGCGCGCGGCTGGCGAAATCGAGGGCCAGCAGGGCGCCCAGGCGCAAGCCCCACACGCTCAGGGGGCCGTCGACCCGCTGCGCCAGCCAGGCGCAAGCCAGATGCAGGTCGTTGTGCCAGATGTCCCAGCGCGCTTCGTTAAAATCGCCGCTGCTGTCGCCGCAGCCAAACAGGTCGATCTGCAGCACGCTGTAGCCGGCGGCGGCAAAGGCGCGCGCCTGCGCGGCGGCCACGTGGCGGCTTTTGTTGAGTTCTTCGGCGAAGGGATGGACGTAGATAATGCCGCCGCGCGCGGCCTGGCCCGGCGGCGGCAGGTGCAGCAGGCAGTAGCGCTGGCCGCCGCTGGCGGGCAGGAAGAAGGGCAGCAGCGGCAGCGCGTCGAGGGCGGCGCGGTTCATGGTCGCAGCTTTGCAAACACGAAATCGTGCAGGGTGCCGACGGTGGCGAAGTGGCGCGCGTGGATGTCGTCGTCGGCGACGATGATGCCGAAATGGTCCTCCAGCGCGGCGATCACGCCGATCACGGCCATCGAGTCGAGTTCCGGCACGCTGCCCAGCAGCGGCGTATGCGATTCCAGCATGCGCCCGTTCAAGCCCAGCGTGGTGTCGAGGATGTGCTTTACTGCTTCAAGATGCGGCATGTCAGCTCCAGGGAAGGGTAGTGCGGCAGGGACGACGTATCGAAGGCCAGGCAGGGGATATCGTCGGGGCGGCGCGACAGGTGCAGATACGGCGGCAGGCTGGCGGCCATCCATTGCCAGCGCCCGCAGCGCATGAAGGTGGCCGTGCCCAGCGCATGCGTGCCCAGGCGCGCATGGGCGCCCAGCGAGGCGCGGTTGAAGCGCGAGATGCGGCTGCACGACCAGCGCACGCCCTCCGCGTGGAGCACGGCGTTGGCTTCTTCCCACAGGCGCGCGAAGACCAGGCCGCCGCGCTGCTCGGGATGCACCCACACGTCCAGGTCCCACGACGACTGGTGTGAGGCCAGTGCATAGCGGGCGCGCACCTCGTCTTCCTGGCAGCCGTGGCGCAGCAGCCATATCCAGCCAGCCATGCTGTCCTTGCCAGCTTCTTGCGAACTGCGCGCCACCAGGCATTGCGCGCCTTGCCGGTAGCGTTCGCGCAGCGCGCCGGGCCGGCGCTCGGGGCCGGGCGGCAAGTCCGCTTCCGCCAGGCAGGGCGTGACGCTGACCGACTGGCCGCGCCCGCGGCACAGCGAACCGGGCGCCACGGCCTGCGCCACAAATTGATAACGGTACAGCGCGCAGCGCCCGCCCGGCACCGTTGCCAGCAGCCGCGCCACGGCCAGCCAGGCGCTGTCGCGCCAGCCCAGTTGATGGAGGCTGGCGGCCAGCCGTTGCAGCAGGGGAAATTGCGGGGACAGGGCCATGGCGGTAACGGATGGGGCGGCTATGCAGCCAACGTTGTCCATTAGAGCGCAGCGGCCAGCGGCGGTCTTGCGCCGGCTCAAGCTGTGTTGCTGAAACTGTTAATTGATCAAAATCAAGACCGCTGTGGCCGTTTGTCTGAATCATAGGGGGATGCATGGCAATCATGGCAACCCGGGGATGACACGATGGCGACACTGATACACGATCTGATCTTCGAAACGGCGCAGCGCACCCCCCACGCGCCGGCCCTGTCGTGGCAGGGCGCGGAGTTGAGCTATGCCGCGCTGGCGCAGTCCGTGCGCGAGGCGGCCGCCACCTTGCTGACCCTGGGCTTGCAGCGCGGCGCGCGCGTGGCCGTGTACCTGGAAAAACGCCCGGAAAACGTCAGCGCCATGTTTGGCGCGGCGGCCGCCGGCGGCGTGTTCGTGCCCGTCAATCCGCTGCTCAAGCCGGACCAGGTGGCGTATATCCTGGCCGATTGCAACGTGGACATCCTCGTCACCTCGCGCGAACGGCTGGCGCAGCTGGGCCCGGCGCTGGCCGCCTGCCCGGACTTGCGCACGGTGCTGCTGACGGGCGAAGGCGAGGCGCAATTGAGCCTGGGCAAGATACGGCTGCTGCCGTGGAACGCCGTGCCTGTCGCTGGCGCACCCACACCCCAGCCGCACGGGGCGATCGACATCGACATGGCCGCCATTTTATATACCTCGGGCAGCACGGGGCGGCCGAAAGGCGTGGTGCTGTCGCACCGCAACATGCTGGCGGGCGCGCTCAGCGTGTCGGGCTATTTGCGCAACACGCCGGAAGACCGCATTCTGTGCGTCCTGCCGCTCAGCTTTGATTACGGCTTGAGCCAGCTGACGACGGCGTTTGCCAGCGGCGCCTGCGCCGTGCTGATGAATTATCTGCTGCTGCGCGATATCGTCGAAGCCGTCGAGCAGGAAGCCATCACGGGCCTGGCCGCCGTACCGCCCCTGTGGGTGCAGCTGTCGCAGCTGAGCTGGCCCCTGTCTACGCCCTTGCGCTACATCACCAATTCGGGCGGCGTGATGCAGCGATCCACGCTCGACAAGCTGCGCCAGTCGCTGCCGCGCACGCAGGTCTACCTGATGTATGGCCTGACGGAAGCGTTCCGCTCGACGTATCTGGCGCCGGAACAGCTGGAGCGGCGCCCCGATTCCATCGGGCAAGCGATCCCCAACGCGGAAGTGCTGGTGCTGCGTCCGGACGGCAGCGTGTGCGACGCCGACGAGCCGGGCGAACTGGTGCACCGCGGCGCGCTGGTGGCGCTTGGCTACTGGAACGATGCGGCGCGCACGGCCGAGCGCTTCAAGCCGCTGCCGCCGCAGGCCAGCGGCCTGGTGCTGCCGGAGCTGGCCGTCTGGTCGGGCGACACCGTGCGCCGCGATGCGGAAGGCTATCTGTATTTCGTGGGCCGCAGCGACGACATGATCAAGACGTCGGGCTACCGGGTCAGCCCGGCCGAGATCGAGGAAGTCGCGTATGCGAGCGGGCTGGTGGGCGAGGCCGCCGCGCTGGGCTTGCCCCACGCCGTGCTGGGCCAGGCCATCGCCTTGCTCGTCACGCCCGCGCCCGGCGTGGCATTGCAGCGCGACAGCGTGCTGGCCGCCTGCCGCGCCCGCCTGCCCAGCTATATGGTGCCGCTGTGGGTGGAGATCCGCGATGGCGTGCTGCCGCGCAATCCAAACGGCAAGATCGACCGCCCCTTGCTGGCCAGGGAACTGTCGCGCGCGTATGCGGTCCAGACAGGAGATGCGGCATGAAGGACTTGATCCGCTCGAACAATACGGAATTGCCCACGCACTCGGCCTTGGGCCAGCAGTTTGCCGTGGATGGCGACATGCTGCAGATCGGCGGCGTGCCCTTGCGCCAGCTGGCCCAGAGGGTGGGCAGCACGCCGTTCTACGCCTATGAACGCGCGCACATCACGCGCCGCGTGGCCGAACTGCGCGCCGCCTTGCCGGCCGGCGTGCACCTGCATTACGCCATGAAGGCCAACCCCATGCCGGCCGTGGTGCAGTGGCTGGCGGGCCTGGTTGATGGCATCGACGTGGCCTCGGGCGGCGAACTGGCCACCGCGCTCGATACACCGATGGCGCCGCAGCGCATCAGTTTTGCGGGGCCGGGCAAGAGCGATGGGGAACTGGCGCGGGCCGTGGCGGCGGGCGTATTGGTCAATGTGGAATCGGGTGCCCAGCTGGAACGGCTGGCACTGGCCAGTGAACGGCTGGGCGTGACGGCCAGAGTGGCCGTACGCGTGAATCCCGATTTCGCCTTGCGCCGCACGGGCATGCGCATGGGCGGCGGCGCGCAGCCATTCGGCGTCGATGCGGCCCTCGTGCCGGCGTTGCTGGGCCGCATCGGCCAGCTGGGCCTGGATTTTCACGGCTTTCATCTGTATGCGGGTTCGCAAAGCCTGTCGGCGACAGCCCTGGCCGAAGCGCAGGCGCTGAGTGTGCAACTGGCCCTGCAACTGGCCGATAGCGCGCCATCGCCGCTGCGCACCCTGAATATCGGCGGCGGCTTCGGCGTGCCGTATTTTCCCGGCGACCAGGCGCTCGACCTGGCGCCCGTGGCGGACGGCTTGCAGCGGCAGCTGGCCATCCTGGCCCAGGCGGCGCCCGGCGCGCGCCTGAACCTGGAGCTGGGCCGCTATCTGGTGGCCGAGGCGGGCGTGTATGTGTGCAAGGTGATCGAGCGCAAGGTGTCGCATGGGCAGGTATTTCTCGTCACGGATGGCGGCTTGCACCACCATTTGGCGGCCTCGGGCAACTTTGGCCAGCTGATCCGCAAGAATTACCCGGTCGCCATCGGCAACCGGCTGCACGGCGGGCCGCGTGAAGTGGCGTCCGTCGTGGGGCCGCTGTGCACGCCGCTGGACTTGCTGGCTGACCAGATGGAGATGGCGCGCGCCGAGGAGGGCGATCTGGTGGTGGTGTTCCAGTCGGGCGCGTATGGCTTGACGGCCAGCCCGACGGCCTTTCTCGGTCATCCGCTGCCGGCCGAGGTGCTCGTATGAGCGGCCTGTGCGGTTGGCTGGCGGCGCTTGGCGGCGTGGGTACCGTCGGCACGGCTACCGATGGCTTAGCGTCGAGCGCGCTGGCAAGCATGGTCGCGCCCTTGTCGCGTTTCGATAGCGCACCGCTGGCCGCCAGCGTGAGCGAAGTGGGCGGCGTGGCCGTGGCCGCCATCGACGGCAGCCGCCATGTATATCAGCAAGATGGCTTGCAAGTGGCTATCTGGGGCCGGCCCGAGCTTGACGGCTCGGCCGACGACGTGGCCTCCCGCCTCGCGTCCCTGTGGCTGAGCCGGGGCGTGGCCGCCTGCGCCAGCCTGTCCGGGCCTTTCTGTCTGGCCATCCTCGACGCCTTTTCCGGCTCGGCCCTGCTGGCCGTGGACCGCGCCGGCATCCACCCGCTCAGCTATGCGAGCAATGCGCAGGGGCTGTTCTTTGCCTCCTCGCATGACGCCTTGCTGGCCAATCCATCCGTGCGGGGCGCGCTCGATCCGCAAGCGCTGTATCACTATTTATTCTTCCACATGGTGCCCGGCCCGGCCACGGCTTACCTGGGCCAGCAGCGTCTGCTGCCCGGCGAATACCTGCATGTACGCGGCGGCAAGCAATGCAAGGGCAGTTACTGGCAACTGGCCTTCCACGAGCCGCCAGCAGGGCGCACGCGGGCCAGCTTTGCCAGCAACAAGCAGGAATTCCTGCGCCTGCTGCGCCAGGCCGTGGAAAGCAGCCTGGGCGCGGATGGCGCGGACACGGGCGCGTTCCTCAGCGGCGGCACGGACAGTTCCACCCTGGCCGCCATCATCGGCCAGGTGACGGGCCGGCCCGCGCGCACGTATTCCATCGGTTTTGATGCGCCCGGCTATGATGAAATGGCGTATGCGCGCCTGGCCGCCAGCCACGCGGGCAGCATCCACCACGAGCGCTACGTGACGCCGTCCGACGTGCTGGCCGCCATCCCCGCCATGGCGGCCATCTTCGACCAGCCTTTCGGCAATGCCTCGGCCATTCCCGCCTTTTACTGCGCGCAGATGGCGCGCGAGGATGGCGTGACGCGCTTGCTGGGCGGCGATGGCGGCGATGAATTGTTTGGGGGCAATGAGCGCTATGCGCACCAGGCCTTGCTGTCGCAGTACGAGCGCTTGCCCGTCATGTTGCGCCAGGCCATCATCGAGCCGCTGCTGTTCCGCCAGCAACGGGGCAAACCGTGGCGGCTGGGCGACAAGGCGCGCCGCTACATCGAGCTGTCGAGCCTGCCGCTGCCGGCCCGGCTCGACAGCTACAACCTGCTGCTGCGCCACGGCCACCGCACGGTGCTGGAAGCGGGCTTCATCGACACCATCGACCCGGGCATGGCGCCCGGCTGCGTGAATGGCGCGTATTGGGAACGCCAAGGTCAGGGCTTGAGCCAGATCAATGAACTGCTGGCCCTGGACATGCGTTTTACCCTGGCCGACAACGACCTGTTCAAGGTGCGCAAGGCCTGCGAGCTGGCCGGCGTGGAAGCGGCGTTTCCCTTTCTGCACGATGCGATGGTGGCGTTTGCCGCGCGCCTGGCGCCGCGCGACAAGCTCGACGGCATGCGCCTGCGGCCTTTCTTCAAGCGGGCGCTGGCGGAAATCTTGCCGCCGGCCATCGTGCGCAAGAAAAAGCACGGCTTCGGCTTGCCTTTCGGCCAGTGGCTGCACAGCCATCCTCCGCTGCGCGAATTCGCGTTTGATAACCTGACCCAGCTGCGCGGGCGCGGCATCGTGCGGCCCGATTTCATCGACGATCTGCAAGGGCGCTTGCTGGCGGAACACCCGGCCTATCACGGCACCATGGTGTGGCTGCTGCTGATGCTGGAACAATGGCTCAGCCAGCATCCGGGCGCGCTGGGTGCGCTTGCCGGCGGTTTTGCCGCATGCGCCACAGAAACGCCAGGCGTCCTCGATCCCACGGCGTAAAGCGGGGCAGCTGCAGCAAGTCGAGCTCCGCGTCGGGGCGCGCCACGCCCCAGTCCGTCGCCACGGCCGCCTTGAAACCGAGGCTCTTGACCATCGCCACGTGCGGCGCGCCATAATCGCGTCTGGCCTTGCCGTTCGGATACGCAAACAGGGTCACGGGCGCCTGGATCAACGCTTCCAGCTGGCGCTTGCCGTCGGCAATGTTTTGCCGCGCGGCGTGGTCCGGCAAGGTGGATAAAATTGGATGGCTGTCCGTGTGCGCGCCCAGCTCCATGCCGGCCGCCTGCAACTGGCGCAGCTGCGCCGTGCTCAGCATGGCTGGCGGGCCTGCCGCAACGCCCGCCTGGCGGCGGATGTACATGGCCAGCTGCTGGCGGCGCGCGAACGGCAGGTATTTGAGCTGGCCCAGCAGGGTCGCGATGGCCGTTTGCCGCTGTGCCAGGCTGGCGACGGGGAACGCTCCCAACTCATGCTCGCGCAAGTCCAGCATAGGCCCTGCCGTCTGGCGCACGGCCTCGATCACCGTGTCGTTCCACATCTGGCCCCCGTCCAGATAGGCCGTGGCGATGAAAAACGTGGCGTGCAAGCCGTGGCGCCGCAGCAGCGGCAGGGCGATTTGCGCATTGTCCGCATAGCCGTCGTCAAACGTGATGCAGGCGGCGCGCTGCGGCAGGCTGCCATCTTGCAGACGCTGCACGGCATCGCCGAGCGGCAGCGGCGTATAGAAACGTTTGATAAGGCGCAGCTGGCGCTCGAACAGCACGGCATCGACTTCGCCGGGAAATAGCGGGTCGGGCCGCGCCAGCACGCGGTGGTAGATCAGGATGGACAAGGTGGCCGTCATGGTTGCTCCGCGATGGCTGTTCCGGGTTTGGCCCGGCGGACTGTGGGCGTGGGGGCCGTGGCTTGCTGCTCGACGACGATGCGCGTGGCGATCAGCGCGGCCATCAGGTAATACGGCATGTCGAAGTACAGCAGGCTGAGAAAGGCGCCGCCCACGGCAAAGCCGATCAGGCTGGCCTGGCTCATGGTGGCCAGGCCCAGCGCCCAGCGCAATTCAGGCTTGCCCCGCGTGCGGCGGATGATGGCGGCGGCAGTGCGCCAGGTGGCGATGCCCAGCGCCAGGTAAATCAGCAAGCCGACAAAGCCGTGTTCGCCCAGCGCCTGGAAATAAATGCTGTGGGCCGCGTGCACATCCATGGGATTGGGCGCGTAGCGGGCAAAGATGGAGGCGTCGGACACGTCGAAGCCGCCGCCGGGAAAGCGGTCGCGCGCCAGGTTCCAGGCCATGCGCCAGGCATTCAGGCGGCCCATGGCGGAAACATCGTCCTGGTAGGTATTGATGGTGTCCATGCGTTCGGCCCAGCGTTCGGGCATGAAGGCCAGCAGCAGCGGCGCGACCGCGCCGAGCAGCGCGCCCAGCACCAGCTTGCGGTCGCTTTTCAGCCACATGAACAGGCCCATGGCGGCAATGGCCAGCAGCCCGCCGCGCGAATACGAGCCCAGCGCAGCCAGGGCCGACAGCAACATCGCCGCCGACAAGCCATGGCGTACCCAGCGCTTGTCCGTGTTTTGCTGCAAATAATACATGAGGGGGATGGTGATGATCAGGGCCAGGGCCAGGGAATTGTTATCGCCAATAAACGTTTCTTCCGGCCCCCAGACCCGCTCCGTGCCGCCGCTGCGGATAGTAAAAATGCCGCCTTTTACGCCGTAATAGCCGATCGACCCGACCAGCACCCAGACGAGGCGCACAATGTCGCGCCGCGTGCGTATCACCATCATGATGACAAAGCTCATCAGCATGATCTTCATGACCTTGTTCCACTGCACCCACGACGCCGCCGGCAGCAGGGCGAACGGGGCCGTGACATTCATCCACACGACAAACAACAGCAGCAGCACGCTGACGGGCGTGAGCGGCAAGCTTTTCGGCTCGCGCGTCATGAGCAGGCTGAGCAGGGTGGCGACGGCGATGATGAAGGCGAACGGCATGTGGGTGGCAAAGCCCCAGCCCTGCGTGTGCGGATTCATCACGCTGACCCAGACCCACATCAGGCCGCCGATGGCCGGCGACTTCAGGATGAAGGGCAGCGAACCGAGGATGATGATGGTAATCAGTATGTCGCGCATGAAGGGGGACGCTCCTGGTTGTGTCCGGGCTGGCAAGGACTTGATGCCTGTCAACGGGCTGGCGGGCAGGCTCAGTACACTGGATCAATACTGCTTGATGCATAGTTTTGTCATGGTAAGACCAAGGAGGCATGTCCTTGTTGACCGTTCTCATGGCGACCTACAATGGCGCCGGCACCTTGCCCCAGGTATTGCGCGCCTACATGGCGCTGCGTTCGCCCGTGGGCGGCTGGCGCCTGATCATCGCCGACAATGGCAGCAAGGACGCCACGGCCCAGGTGATCGCCGCCTTCCGCGGGCGCTTGCCCTTGAGTTCCGTCTATGTGGCGCGACGGGGCCGCAGTCCCGCCTTGAACGGGGCCGTCGAACACGCCTTGCGCCTGGGCGGCGATGGCGGCGAGCTGTTCGTGTTTGGCGACGACGACGCCATGCCCGCACCGGACTGGCTGTGCCGCTTGCACGACAGCGCGCGTGATCACCCCGGCTACGCCCTGTTCGGCGGCGCCATCGTGCCCGCCTGGCGCCAGCGACCGGCCGATTGGCTGCTGCGCCTGACGCCCGTTGGCTTGACGTGGGGCATCACCAGCCCAGACCTGCGCGACGCGCCCATCTATCCGGGCCTGGTCTGGGGCGCCAACATGGCGATACGCCGCCGCATCTTCGAGGCGGGCGCCCGCTATGACGAAAGCATCGGCCCTCAGGGGGCCAATTACGCCATGGGCAGTGAAACCCGGCTCAACCTGGAAATGCATGCGGCCGGCAATCCATCCTGGTTCTGTCCGCAAGCGAAAGTGGCGCACATCATCCGCGTGCCGCAAGTGCAACGCGCCTGGATACTGCGCCGCGCCATGCTGTTTGGCCGGGGCCAATGCCGGCTGGCCACCTTTGCACCGAGCGTGGAGTTGCTGGGCGTGCCACGCTGGATGCTGGGCAGATACGTGCGCGATACCCTCGGCGCCGTGCGAGCCTGGCTGCGGCGCGACCACGCCGACCTGTTCCTGCGCCAATGGGAACGGGCGTGGCTGCGCGGTTTCTTCCATGAAACGTGGCGGGGCCGGCGCAAACGATTGCCGCGCATCGTCATCAGCAGTTATTCAGGCGAGCTGGGCGGCATGGAGCTGCGTATGGCGCAAGAGGCGAAAGTGCTGGGCGCGAGCGGCTACGACAGCGTGCTGGCCCTGCGGCGCTTTCCCGGTTTTACGCAGTGGGTACAGGGCCTGCGGGCGCAGCGCTTGCAGGTGCAAGTGTATGAACCGCCATTGTTTCTCGAGCACTGGGCCTGGCGGCGCTGGAATTGGTTGCGCGCCAGGGTCACGGGCGCCTGGCGGCTGCGGCGGCTGCGGCCCGATCTGGTTCACGTGGCCTTTTGCTGGACCAGTTATGGCGCGTCCATCCTGTGGTTGGCCCGGCAATGCCGGCTGCCGGCCGTGATCAGCGTGCACAACGCGTTTCCCCTGGAAGCCTTCAGCGACTGGCAGCGGCCACGGCTGCAGGAAGCGTTTCGCAGCGTCAAGGGCGTGTATGCCGTGTCGCCGTCGGCCATGCGGCATTTCCTCGACCTCTATCGCGGCAT
Organism: Janthinobacterium sp. BJB401; assembly: GCF_013372745.1. Taxonomy (NCBI): domain Bacteria; kingdom Pseudomonadati; phylum Pseudomonadota; class Betaproteobacteria; order Burkholderiales; family Oxalobacteraceae; genus Janthinobacterium; species Janthinobacterium sp. BJB401. Next base: position 16,635 of record NZ_JABXFH010000054.1, read on the forward strand.
GCTGAACCCGGAAACGCGGCTGGCCGTGATCCCGAACGGCGTCGATACGGACACGTTCATCGTCTCGCCCGAACGGAGAGTATTGGCGCGGCGACAACTCGGGCTGCCGCCGGACGCGCTGGTGCTCGGTTGCGTGGCGCGGCTGTCCGCACAGAAGCGTCCCCAAGCGCTGCTCGCCCTGTTCGCCAGGCTGGCTGCGCAGTTTCCAAACTTATATCTGGTGCTCGTGGGCACGGGGCCGCTGGAAGCCATGCTGCGGCTGCAGGCACAGCAATCGGGCTTGCAGGAGCGCATCGTGTTTGCCGGTTTCCAGCAGCGCGTCGAGTTGCTGATGCCGGCCTTCGACTTGCATGTGTTGCTGAGTCAAAACGAGGGCTTCGGCATCGCCACGATCGAAGCCATGGCTTGCGGCGTACCGGCCGTGGGGACGGACGTGCCGGGCACCCACGACATCCTGCATGACAGCGAAGGCGGGCTGCTGTTGCCGCTCGACGACGAGCACGCCGCCTGCGCGGCCGTGGCGACGCTGTTGCTCGATGCGCCCCGGCGCGCCCGCATGGGACGGCTGGCCCGCGAAGAAACCGTGCAGCGCTATTCGATGCCGCGTCTGGAACGCCAGCTGCGCGCATTTTACGCCGGCCTCGTGTAGGCGCGGGCGGCCCGCATGAGTGCCACCCGCCATTCGTTTTTCTTTTCCTTCGCCGAAAAATATACGGTGCTGCTGCTGGGCATTGTCGCCACCATGGTGCTGTCGCGCCTGCTGACGCCGGCCGAGGTGGGCGTGTATTCGCTGGGCGCCGTGCTGGTGGCCTTGGCGCAAGTGGTGCGCGATTTTGGCGTGGGGCAATACCTGATCCAGGAAAAGCAGCTCGATACCGTGAAATTGCGGGCCGCGCTGGCCACCAGCCTGCTTGTCGCCTGGCTGCTGGCGGGCCTGGTGCTGCTGGCCAGCGCGCCGCTCGCGCAGTTCTATGGCGAACCCCGGCTGACCCTCGTGCTGCGTTTGCTGTCCATCAATTTCCTGCTGATACCGTTCAGCGCCTTGACGTTGCCGATGCTGCGCCGGCAACTGCGCTTTCGCGCCATCTATGCCATCAACGCGGCCAATAGCTTCGTCAACCTGCTGGTGGCCGTGCTGCTGGCGCTGCAGGGCTACAGTTACATGAGCATGGTGTGGGCGGCGCTGGCCGGTTCCTGCGCCTCGCTGCTGGTGAGCCTGCTGGTGCGGCCCAAGGAGCTGCCGTGGCTGCCGGGACGGCGCGGCATGGCAGATATCGCCCGCTTTGGCGCGTATGCGACCGGTGGCGGTCTGGTCGACGAGGCAGGCGTGGCGGCGCCAGACCTCATCATCGGCAAGCTGATCGGCATTGAAAGCCTGGCTCTGTTCGGCAAGGCGCAAAGCGTGCTCAACATCTTCAACCAGGCTATCACCAGCGCGATTTCTCCCGTCGTGTTTCCCCTGTTCGCGGCGCGTGCGCGCGAGGGTGGGGGACAGGGGGGGCGGGGCGGGGCGGAACTTGTGTATTTGCGCACGATCAGCTACATGACGGCGCTGGCCTGGCCGTTTTTTCTCTTTCTCGCCTGCATGGCTTTGCCCCTGGTCAAGGTGTTGTATGGCACGCAATGGCTAGCCTGTGTGCCCTTGATACGCATCATGTGCCTGTCTTCGGCCGTGTATAGCATGTTCAGCATGGCCCGCTACCTGTTCGTGGCGACGGGCCAGCTGCACGCGCAAGTGCGGCTCGATGCCTGCGCCGGCGTCATCAAGGTGGCGCTGCTGCTGGCTGCGGCGCCGTTCGGCCTGGTGGTGGTAGCTTGGGCCGTGGTGCTCAGCAACGTGCTGCGCAGCTGGCTGAACTACGGTTGCCTGCGGCGTTTGAGTGCTCTTGACTGGCGCATCCTGGCGCGGGCCGTGCGCAAGAGTCTGCTGCTCTGCGGCGTGAGCGGCGTCGCGCCCATCGCTTCGCTGCTGTGGCTGCCAATGGAAACCCCGGCGCTGCTGGCGCTGACGGGCACGGCGCTGGCCACCTTGCTGTGCTGGCTGGCCGGTCTGTTCCTCTTGAAGCATGAGCTCGCTGGTGAATTTCTGTTGTTGCAACGCAAGCTCGCTGGCCGATGGCTGGCAGTCAAATCCACGAAAGGATAACCATGCGTGTCGGTATCTTGTCCTACCCGATGCTGTTCCAGCGCGACGGCGGCTTGCAGATCCAGGTACGCGAAACCATTGCCGCGCTGAACCGGCTACCCGTGCAGTCGGCGCGGCCCCTGGAAGTGCAGCTGGTCGACGCCAACCATGAGCGGCTGGCCGATTTCGACGTGCTGCACGTATTTTCGGCGAGCAACGGGACTTACCGCATCATGGAAATGGCCAGTGAGCAAGGCGTGCCCGTGGTGCTGTCGCCGCTGCTGTCGCCGGGCTGGGGCCGGGCCAGCGCCTGGCGCGCGCGGCTGGCCGACCGGCTGGCCGGGCGCCTGACGGAGTGGATGGTGCAAACGAGCTATGCGCAAACCCGGCGCGCCTTGCAGCTGGCCGACGTGGTGATCGCCCTGGGCGAGGCCGAGCGCGACGCCATCGTGCAAGGTTTCGGCATGCCGGCCGACGCGATTCGCGTCTTGCCAAATGGAATCAACCCGCATTTCTTCACGGCCAATGGCGATCTGTTCCTGCGCGAGACGGGCATCGCCGGACCCTTCGTGCTGATGGTGGGCAGCATTTCGCCGTACAAGAACCAGCTGGGGCTGGCGCAGGCGCTGGCGGGCGCCGGCTTGCCCCTGGTACTGATCGGCGCCGCGCCGCGCGAGCAGCAAGCGTATCTGCAACTGTTGCTGGACTTGCCGCACGTCAGCTGGCTGGGCGCGCTCGACCACGCGGATCCGCTGCTGGCCAGCGCCTACCATGCGGCGGCCGTGGCGGCCTTGCCCAGCCAGGGCGAGGTGTTTCCCTTGAGCGTGCTCGAAGCGCTGGCGGCCGGCACGCCCGTCGTCATGACGGCGCAAAGCGCGCTGGACTTGCCCGATTCCGCCTTCGCGCTGCGCAAGGTGCGCTGGGACGACGGCCCCGCGCAGCGCCAGGCCATCCTCGAACTGCTGGCGCTGCCCCCCGAACGGGCTCGCGTGCAAGCGCTGGTGGAGCGCTTTACGTGGGAGCGGGTGGCGGCCCAGATCGCCGATTGTTACTACCAGGCCCAGTCCTTGCCTGCCAGGAGGCAGCATGCTGTTTAATTCCTTCGCCTTCCTGTTCGGCTATCTGCCCATCGTGCTGGCCGGCTATTTTCTGCTGGACCGCTGGGCGTCTGCCGGGGGCAGTAAGGCCAGCTGGCGCCTGGCACCGGCCGCCTGGCTGGCGCTCGCCTCGCTGTTCTTCTATGCCTGGTGGGACGTGCGCTATTTGCCGCTGTTGCTGGCCTCGATCTGCGTCAACTACGGCGCCGGGCGCCTGATCGGCTCCTGCGCGGGCGCGGCTCGCAAGCGCGCGCTGGTCGCGGCCCTGGCCTTGAACCTGGGGCTGCTCGCCTACTACAAATATGCGAATTTCTTCATCGACAGCGTCAATGCCGTCGCCGCCAGCACCGGAGGTCTGCCGTGGGCTGGCCTCGACATCATCCTGCCCATCGGCATCTCGTTCTTTACCTTCACGCAGATCGCCTTCCTCGTCGATTGCTACCGGGGCGAGGTGCGCGAGTACCGTTTCATCCACTATGTGCTGTTCGTCAGCTATTTCCCCCACCTGATCGCCGGACCCGTGCTGCACCACCGCGACATGATGCCGCAGTTCGCCGACCCGGCCAACGCCCATCCGCGCGCCGCCAATTTCGCCATCGGCTTGTCGATCTTTACCATAGGCCTGGCAAAAAAAGTGCTGATCGCCGACAACCTGTCGCCGCTGGCCATCCCTGTTTTTGCGGCCGGCGCGCAGCCGACCCTGATCGAAGCGTGGATCGGCGTGCTGGCCTATACCTTCCAGCTGTATTTCGACTTTTCTGGCTATTCCGACATGGCCATCGGCCTGTCGCGCCTGTTCGGCGTGAAATTGCCGCTGAACTTCAATTCGCCGTACAAGGCAGCCAATATCGCCGACTTCTGGCGCCGCTGGCACATGACCTTGTCGCGTTTCCTGCGCGACTATTTATATATCCCGCTAGGCGGCAGCCGGCGTGGCGAGGCCATGCGCTACCGCAACCTGATGCTGACCATGCTGCTGGGCGGCCTGTGGCATGGCGCCGGCTGGACCTTTGTCATCTGGGGCGGCTTGCACGGCCTGTACCTGGTGCTGCAGCAGGCGTGGCAGCGCATGTTTGGCGCGGCCACGGCGCGTTGGTGGCCGAGCTTGCTGACTTTTCTTGCCGTCATGCTGGCCTGGATCTTTTTCCGCGCGCCCGACGTGGCCACGGCCTGGGACATCACGGGCGCGCTGGTGGGCGCGAACGGCGTGAGCCTGCCGCGTGGCCTGGCCAGCCACGCGGCCAGCCTGGCGCAGTGGGGCATGCATCCGTCGTTCGACGGCATCCGCTGGATCGAACTGGTGGGTCCGGGCTTGCCCGTGTTGCTGGGCGCCATGCTGCTGGCTTTCCGGGCGCCGAACACGCAGGAAATATTCTTTCTCTACGAGCCTGTCATTGAAAGAATCTTTCAACCGGCTGGGCGCTGGGCCTTCAGCTGGCGGCCCACGCCGCGCTGGAGCCTGGGCTTTGCCGCGCTGTTCATCGCCTGCATCTTCGGCATGAACCGGGTCACCGAATTTCTCTACTTCCAATTCTGACCATGGATACCAACGCCCGCCGCTACCTCGCCATCTTCCTTGCCTGCGCGCTGGCCGCGCTGGCCCTGGTCTCCGCCGTCAATTACCACGTCGATCCATACTTGCTGCACCAGTGGGACAGCCCGCTGCTGCAGCGATTGCGGCCGACGACCGAAAAACTCAGCGTGTGGGGCAAGACGTACGCCGTGGCGCGCTACCGGCCCGCCGTCGTGTATATCGGCAATTCGCGTACGGAAATGGGTTTGCCGGCCAGTAGCATGCGTACCTTGTTTGATGGCAAGAGCGTCTTCAACAGCGCCGTCTCGGGCGCTTCGATCGGCGACGCCATCCGCCTGGCCGAACACGCGGCCCGGGTCAGCCATGTCGACACCCTCGTGTGGGGCATCGACGCGCCCTCGTTTTCCCTGGAGCTGGGCTCGGCCGGCGTGGAGCCGGGCTTGACGGATGACGGCCCCGCGTTTTTCGCGCGGCGTGCCTTGCTCAACATCAAGCGCGGCCTGACGGTAGACATGACCCACGACAGCTGGCGCATCCTCAGCGGCACTTATGACGGCGTGTGCCTGTCCAGCCTGGCCCTGCACGGCCAGCGCGACGAGTCCTGCATCACCAGCCGCAACCATGGCTGGGCCGGCACGGCGCGCGCCTTCAAGCCGCGCCTGCAAGAGTTCGGCGATGGCCTGGGGCCGACGGCGCCCGCGCTGCAGGCCTTCGATGCCAGTGTCGGGAAGCTGTGCCGTGGCGGCACGCGTTTGCGCCTGTACATCAATCCCACGCACGCGCTGACGCTCGACGCCCTGTACTGGCGCGGCAAGTGGGATGCCATGGAAGCATGGCAGCGCGACCTGGCGCAAATGGCCGGGCGCTACCGCAGCCAGGGCTGCGACGTGCGCGTGTATGATTTTTCGGGTTTCAACAGCATCACCAGCGAATCGATTCCGCAAGTGACGGGCGCGCGCGAAATGCGCTATTACTGGGAAGCGTCGCACTACCGCGACAACGTGGGCCGCTTCATCCTGGCGCGCCTGTTCGGCGGCCCGGTGCCGCCGCCGGCCGATTTCGGCGCCGAGCTGACGGAAACGGGCATCGCGGCCCACCAGGCGGCCATGCGCGCCGCGCGCGAGCGCTACCACGCGCGGCACGCCGAGGAAACGGCGTATCTGCGCCACGTGCTGACCTTGCCGCGCGAACCCAAATAGGCGGCCAGGGACGCCAGGCGTACAGCGTGGGGCAGGGCGCTTGCGCTATGATGGTGTTTTGCCATACAGCAAGTTCCAGGACGCCCCATGAAAATCGCCTTCTTTGCCAGCCAGCCCTACGACCGCCGTTTCTTCGACGAAGCCTTGCCGTCCCAGCCCGACGCCGCCGGCATCGAACTGGTCTACCACAGCGCTTTGCTGAGCCAGGAAACCGTGGTCCTGGCGCAAGGTGCCGACGCCGTCTGTGTCTTCGTCAACGACGTGCTCGACGCGCCCGTGCTCGAAGCCCTGCACGGTTACGGCGTGCGCGCCATCCTGCTGCGCTGCGCCGGCTACAACAACCTCGACCTGGAAGCGGCCCGGCGCCTGGGCCTGTTCGTCGCCCGCGTGCCCGCCTATTCTCCGGAAGCCGTCGCCGAATACACCTTGGCCCTCGTGCAAACCCTGAACCGCCACACGCACCGCGCCTACGCCCGCGTGCGCGAAGGCAATTTCTCGCTCGATGGCTTGCTGGGCGCCACCTTGCACGGCAAAACGGTCGGCATCGTCGGCACGGGCAAGATTGGCCTGGCCACGGCGCGCATCTTCAAAGGCTTTGGCTGCACGGTGCTGGGTCACGACCCGTATCCGGCGCCCGCGTTCGGGGACCTGGGCACGATGGTGGAATTGCCGCGGCTGCTGGCCGAGTCCGACATCGTCTCGCTGCATTGCCCCTTGATGGACAGCACGCGCCACATGATCAGCGAAGCAACCTTGCCGCTGATGAAGAAGGGCGCCATGCTGGTGAACACCTCGCGCGGCGGCCTGATCGACACGGGCGCCGTCATCGAGGCGCTCAAATCGCGCCAGCTCGGTTCCCTGGCCATCGACGTGTACGAGCAGGAAAGCAATCTGTTCTTCCAGGACCGCTCGTCCGACATCATCGACGACGACATCTTCCAGCGCCTGATGACCTTCCCGAACGTGCTGGTGACGGGCCACCAGGGCTTCTTTACCAGCGAAGCGCTGCGCGAGATCGCCGCCATCACGTATCACAACCTGGCGTGCTTCCGCGAAGGCAAGGCGTGTGAAAACAGCGTTTTAAGCAGCTGACGCCGGTTTTTTAGGCTTGGGCGGCGGCTTGGGTTTTGGCAGCGGCAAGGCGTCGGCCGTGCGCCGCGCCAGCTGGCTGAGCCAGTCGCGCTCGTCCCACAGCCCGCCATCGATGCGGAAATACGGCTTGGCTTGCGGATAGGGCGGCGCTTCCTGCAAGGATCCTTGTGTACTGATCCAGGCGCGTCCCGCGTCCGTCGGCTTGATGAACAGCTGGTCGTCGGCGACGATGGCGAACATCTTGCCGTCGCAATACAAACCATATTCCCCAAACATTTTCTTCGCGCTGATGCTGCCCGCGCCCGCCATCTGGTCGAGCAAAAAATCCACCGTGCCTTGCTGTGATGCCATGTCGTCCTCCGTGTGAAGGAATAGTGTAGCGCACTGGCCAGGAGAGGCCAGTGCGGCTACACTACGGCCATTGATTTTTTTGCACGACTTCCCCCATGACACCCGAGCATATTATTCACCGCGGCATCCGCATTACCACCCTGGCCGCCGGCGACGCCATCGAAACCCATTGCGCACCGGGCCACACAGCCATCCGCCAGCAGGCCGACGGCTGGTGGCTGTATTTTGTCGACGAAGATGGCAAGGTCGACGGCTACGACAGCCCGTTCGCCAGCCATGCCGAAGCGCTGTGGGCGGCCAAGGCCGCCGCCGAGTTCAGCGCGCAATGAAGGCCAGTCCATGGGCCTTCCTGGGCTTGCCGCAAGCGCCCGTGCCGGAAGCGGAAAGCGCGGAATACGGCGCCTGCCGCACAGAACTGCATGGCAAGCGCCTGGTCTTGCGCGTGGCGAAAACCACGCCGACAAAAACCGGCCAGTTCGTCACCGTCTGGAAGCGTCCCCATCCCGATGCCGACATCGCGCCGCTGGATGAAGCGGACCCTGTTGATGTCGTCATCATCGCCGTCAGCGATGAGGTACAGCACGGCTTTTTCATTTTCCCGCGCAGCGTGCTGGTCGAACGGGGCGTGATGTCGCGCGCCGGCGCCGGAGGCAAACGTGCGCTGCGCGTGTATCCGCCCTGGTGCGCGCCGGAATCGGTCCAGGCTTTGCGTACGCAGCGCTGGCAGAGTGCCTGTTTTGTGGCGGCGGGAGATCAACGAAGGCTGGAACAACTGTTCGGGCAGTGATTGTCGGTGGTAGCACAAGTTTCGTAGTACAGGTTCACGCCGGTGGTGTAGTTGCAGGCGATAATTGGCTGCTGCACTTGAACCCCTCGGTCCTTTACTCTCCGGGCCCGCTGGCTCAGCTACAAGTTAGGTTGCGATATGGAGTATTCATTTTCACGCTTGATAATTGCGGCCAGTTTGGCTTGTTTAATCATGGGTGCGGCCGCTCTTCAACAGATGCGCCTTGGTCGCCCCATCGCTAAAGTAAAATACTTTCTGCTTAAATTGGCGGTGTTGGTCTGGCTGGTGAGCGGGCTATTTGTCGGAACATTCTATAGTCACGGATTCGATGTGGCGTGGTACATTTTTGGTGCCGCCGTCAGTCTGGCCGGATGTATTGTCGCAGGCATTGCGGTGCTTGCCTGGGCGGTTTTCACAAGACGCAAGCAGGACAGATAGTAGACTGTATGAAGTGACGAATTTCGTTGCCGACCGATATTTGCTTCCCGCTGCGGATGCAATCGGTCACGCCAGCAAAGGCGGAACGCTACTCATCCGGGAAAATGACCTCCCATGGCCGATATCTGACGGCCTGTCGCAATCCCGCATGGCGGCAGGGTGCGCTGACGTATCGTCAACTTTTCCTTCCTGGCATCCGTCAACCACCATTGAAAGAAGCGTTCATGCGAGTTCATCCCCTGGCATTCATCGTGACCCTGTTGTTCGCAAGTAGTGCCCAGGCGGACGCATTGGACGACATCATCAACGCCGAAATGACGATGCGGCAAATCCCCGGCCTGTCGCTTGCCATCATCGAGAATGGCAAGATTGTTAGGGCGCAAGGATACGGTGTCACGGAAAAGGGCGGCAAGACGCCGGTCAGCCCGCACACACTGTTCCAGGCCGGTTCGGTCAGCAAACCGGTGGCCGCACTGGGGGCGTTGCATCTGGTCGAGCTAGGCAAGCTTGCGCTTGACGATGACGTCAACACCAGGCTGCGCACGTGGAAACTGCCGGACAACGCCTTGTCGGCCGAACAGAAGGTGACCCTGCGCAGGCTGCTCAGCCACAACGCGGGACTGACCGTGCACGGCTTTCCCGGCTACGCCAGCAATGCGCCAGTACCCAGCGTGGTCCAGGTGCTCGATGGCGAGAAGCCCGCGAATACCGCGCCCATTCGCGTTGATATCGTTCCAGGCAGCAAGGTGCGTTACTCGGGTGGCGGCTATACCGTCATGCAACAAATGGTGGCCGACGTGAGCGGTCAGGCGTTTCCCGACTATATGCGCGACGCCGTCCTCAAGCCCTTGGGCATGAACGAGAGCTCCTATTTGCAACCGCCACCAGCCGAGCGCGCACGCCTGAATGCCAGCGGCCACCTTGCCGACCGCAGCCTGGTGGCGGGACGCTGGCATGTGTACCCTGAAATGGCGGCGGCCGGCTTATGGACCAACGCGTCGGACCTGGCGCGCTTCGCCATCGGGGTACAGCAGTCTCTGGCTGGCACGTCCAACCCCGTCATCTCGGCAGCCTTGGCCCGGCAGATGCTGAGCCCGCAAAAAGAGAACGCGGGCCTGGGCGTCTTCCTTCACGGCAGCGGCAGCGCGCAACGCTTCTCGCACGGCGGGCGTGACGAAGGTTTCGATACCTTGCTGACGGCATTTTCCGGCACAGGCCAGGGTGTCGTGATCATGATTAACGCAAATGACAATTCCCGCATGATGGACCGCCTGACAGCCGCCATCGGCCGCGCTTATCACTGGCCAGAAGCCGACTATGACGTGTTGCTCAAGCAACCCGCCATCAACATCGATGCCAAGGAACTCAGCCGCTACACGGGCCGCTACGAGTTGGCGAGCAATACGATGGGAACCTTCGATATGCAGGGTGGTCAGCTACGCAGCATTTTCGATGGCTTGCCCGACGAAACTTTCGTGCCTGTCGGCCGGCATCGCTTCCATTCGACGTCGCGCAATTGCGAACTGGCGTTCGTCGTCGATGCGCAGGCAGAGGTGACTGGCGTCGTCGTGACGACCAAAGACAAAGCCAACACGGCGCCGCGCATCGGCCCGCTGCTGCACACATTGGCAGCACGCACCGACCCCAAGCCTGCGCGCACCCGGAATGTGCAGGCTGTGCTGTCCGACATTGGGCGTGGCGGCAGCGCCCTGGCCAACTCGGATTTTGCCACGCCCGGCATCAAGAACAATTTTGGCACACAGGCTATTGGCGAACTGGTCAATGTCAAGTCGCTGACTTTTTTGCACGAGCAAGCTGTCGCTGGCCGCGAGATCGAACGGCATGGCAGCAAGGTGGACAGCGTCCTTGCCTTCCACGTGAGCGGCATCAAGCCGGAGCGAAAATTGTTGGTTTACCTGACCGCGGACGGTTTGCTGACCGACTTCGATCTGGTGGACGACTGAACGCCCGGCGTGGCTAGCCTTCATTCTTTTGCGCGCCTGGATCCGCATTCACTGACAGGCCAGTACTTGTCAGGTGATCAATCTTGTAGAATTTTTTGTTCATTGGAAATAATAAATCAAACCAGAATCTCCATATTGAAAGAAAAACGATGCTGCCACTGACAATATCTGCACTTTCTTTTTTGTTGATGACATCCACATTCGTGACTGCCCAAGTTGGCGATCATTCACATGCGGAAAAGATAGATGATTATTCCGCCAAGATCGACAGCTTGGTCAAATCAACAAGCCCAAGAAGTTTTAATGGCGTCATTCTCATCACGAAGAATGGCAAGGAGAAATACGCAAAAGCCTTTGGTTATTCTGATGTTGAAAATAAAACACGGTTGAGGCTGGAAGATAATTTCCGAATCATGTCGAATAGCAAGCAAATTACGGCTGTGTTGATTTTGAGGGAAGTTGAAAAAGGCACGATAGACTTGCAAAGTCCCGTTAGAAGATATTTGCCCGATTTGCCGCAGGCCTGGGCCGACGAGGTGACGGTGCATCAACTGCTCAACTTTTCAGCAGGCATCACGGAAATCGACAAGCCACTCAGCTTCAAGCCCGGAACGGACTTTCTGTATGGCGTTACGACTTATTCAATGCTGAGCAATATTTTTGAAAAAGTCAGCGGAAAAGTCTATGTCGATGCAGCGCATGAGCTGTTCAGAGAGCTGGGGATGGTGAATAGTTTTTGCTATGAGGAAAACAAGAATAATAACGTCATCAATGGATATATCAACACGAAAAATGTATTCGCACTGAAGGAACATCCTGTTCAGGGAAAAGACTGGACAGGCTTCATCCCGGCAGGAGGAATTGTTTCAAATGTGAAGGACTTGAATATCTGGGATGAGAAACTTCATAAAGGGAAGATTTTAAAGGCCGAAACCTATAAGCTGATGACGAATTATTCCATATCCAGCCAGCACGTGGCTTTCGGTGACGGAAAAATCGGTTATGGTTACGGTGTTTATGTGAGTGACAAGGATACGGTCAAGTATATAGGCCACTCCGGGAAGGGCTTGGGCTTTGCCTCGATCAAAGTCTATTTCCCTGAAAAAGATGTTGATGTTATTGTTTTGGAAAATCAGTTTAGCGAAGATAGTGGCGTTCATTACCATTTCGAAATAAAAGTGAGGGAAATAGTAATGAACAGCAGCCTTTTGAAATAGCTGAACCTCCGCGCATCATCCGTCTTGCAAGTTGCTGGCTGTGATCCTGCAATCACGCTCGGCCGAAGAATGCGCTTGAAGGCCATACGCTAACGCGAAGCTCCCTTGGCCGTTTTGACTTCCACCATGCTGCCAGCGTTGTCACACGTTACAGCGGCGCATATGCCGGCGACAGTGGCAGGCTCGAGTGCCAGTGCAAGTGCCAGTTCCGCGCCGTCATGCGCCAATGGGAGAATAAAAGCGGCATCGGCTTTATATTGCATGTTTTCCTTGTTTTGCCTTGTAAGTTGGGTGCAATTAAAAATACAATACAAGAAAATTACCAAGGGGAAATATGGGTATCAAATATCGCGTCGATGAAGACCTCGTATTCCTGCAGTATTGCAAGGAAGAGGATTTGCGTATTTTGGCTGGCTATCTCACGCACGACAAAGATCAGTCGGCTCGCATGGCCAGCGAACTTATCGCAGATGATAACTTCAAGAAGTTTGCTGGAAAGACGGACCAGTACAGGCAATGCTGGCAGTTGATTGCCGGCGAGCTTCAGCATTTCGGCGGCGACACTATCGTCAACCTGTTTCGTGGCGATGGCGTGCTGTACAAGGAGATTTTGTCGGACGTGTGCGATAACCAGAAAGTCAAAACGGAAAAAAACAGTTCCGCCTATGCGATGGAAAACAAGCTGCTGGAGAAATTCATCGGCGATGCCTGGGAAAAGCTCGGTGCGGAACAACGCGCTTCGCTGCTGAAGGAATTTGATATCGGCTACAACTCACGCGATGGGGACGGATTGGCCTTGCTGAAAGCGGCCTTGTTGAGCGGCATCGGTTCGCTGCAAATATCTTCGCTGATCGCCAGATCCGCTGCAAGCATGTTCGCGGGACGGGCGCTTGGCGTCATTGCGACAGGTGGTCTGGGCAGAAGCCTGGCCGTGTTTGCCGGCCCCGTCGGATTGGCCGTGTCGGCCGCGCTCACCGTGCCCGCAATCAGCGGCGCCGCTTATCGGGTAACGATTCCTGCCGTCATTCAAATCGCTTATATGCGCCGGGAATGTGAAGCACGTGAATTTTTCTAAGGAAGTATAAATGCTGCAAGAAACAATATGGATCATCGACCAGGCAAAATTGAAGTCAGTGTTGATACAAGCGATGGCGGAAGGCAAGGCAGCCATACATGACGGCGTGGCATACTGGGCCGAGGGCAGCGGCGGGTCTGGCATCATCCAGCATCTTCCATTCAAGGAAAGTGCGGCCAAGAGCGTGGAAGAAGCGCTGAAAATGGCGCAGGCGACGACGGTGATCGCCGCGGCCGTGTCAACAGGCATTATTCTTGCCGCGATCGTGGTGCAGACAAAATATTTGGCAAAGAAACTGGATAAAATCCAGGCCACTGTCGATGTCATTGCGCAAGATGTGCGCTCGCAGCACATTGTATTTTACATGGGTAAGATCAGTGAATATGTGGGACTGGTGGAGGCAGCGCGAACCTTGTTGCAGGATCGTAGTCTGGCATCGGAAATACGTGAGCTTGCCATTCCGCTGTTGACCAGCATGGCGGCGAAACGCAATGAAATCCTGTCCTTTATCGATAATATTCTTGCCATGGCGAAGTCGTCCAATGACGTGACCCAGACGCATTTAGCGTCGATCACCAATTTCGCCCAATTAATGCTCGACATGATGCCTGCGGGAATTCATATCGAATACCTGCTTTGCGCGCGTATCGGCAAACTGCGGCTTGCAGAACATATCCTGCTCGATGGTGCGGGGCGATTCAACGATGGTTTGCAAGTTTTCCGTCAGTTCATGAATGAGTTACACCGCGAAGTGATACGCGGCGTCGCCGGAGCACGCAGCGAGGTTTATCGCTCGCTTGAAGCAAATGCGAGGCAGCTTTTCCAATCCGAGCACGGGAAAATTCTGCTGTCGCTGCCTGCGGGCCGCGCTGCCAGCTAACTACGGGCTGCCTGCCTGCGTCACTGCGCTCACCACATAGCGGTATTTCCCCGACGCCTCCGCCGCGATCTCGTCGACCTCATCGATGGCGATGTCCACCTGCGCGCCCAGCCTGGCCTGGAAGCCGGTGACGATGGCTGTGCGCGTGGCGGCGTCCAGGCGCGGCAGGCAGACCAGCAGGACGCGCGTGCGCAGCAGGCTTTCCTGGATGATTTTAAAACTGCGCACCTGCGGCAGTTCGCGCACGATGTAGACGAGGGCCAGGCCGTGCATGACGGTGCCATCGACGGCCGTGAGGAAATCCGTGCTGCGCCCTTCGATTTTCTGCAGCAGTGGCAGTCCGCGGCCGCAGGCGCACGGCTCGGTGCCCAGCGCGCCCACGTCGCCCGTGGCGTAGCGTATGAACGGGTAGTCTTGCGTGGCCAGGTGGGTGACGACGATGTCGCCCGTGGCCCCTGGCGGCAGCGGCTGGCCCTGGCCATCGACGATTTCCACGATGATGTCTTCGGCCGTGATGTGCATGCCGCCTTCCGGGCATTCGTGGGCGATGAAGCCCGCGTCCCGCCCGCCGTAGCCGTTGGCGACGGGGCAGCCGAAGGCAGCGGCGATTTGCGCGCGCTGCTCGTCGTACAGGCGTTCGGCCGTGACAAACGCCACTTTCACGCCCAGGCCGTCGAGCGGCAGGTCGCGCGCGCTGGCGTGGCTGGCGATGCGGCACAGGGCGGACGGGTAGCCGAACAGCATGCGCGGACGCCAGCTGCGCAATTGCCTGACATAACCATCGAGCCGGTCGGGCGACATGGCAAACGCGGGCAGCAAGGTCGTGCGCAGCAGCGCGTCGCGCAGGCGGCGCACGCGGTCTTGCGCGTGCAGTTCGATGGGCGAGCCCCACAGCACGGCTTCGCGGTCGCCGATGTCGACGCCCCACCAGCGCGTGGCGCGCCACTTGGCGGCGATGTCATGGCTGACCCTGCGCCTACCAAGAAAAAATTGCAGCGGCTCGCCGCTGGAGCCGCCCGTGGCGAAGGGGCGCAATCCCACGGCACGCGATGATTTGAAACTGTCGCGCGCGCTGGCGATATCAACCTTCCTCAGCAGCGGCAGGCGCGACAAGTCGGCCAGTTGCCGCACCTGTTCCGGATCGAAACCGCTGCGGGCGAACAGGGCGCGGTAATACGGCACGTGCTCGCCCGCATGGCGCAGCAGTGCGCGCAGGCGGGCCAGCTGCCATTCCTGCAGCTGCTGCGCGCTCCACCACTGCGAGCGTTCCAGCCGGCGCAGCAGGTGCGCGCTGCGGTGGCCCTTGATCCATTCATGCAGCGGAAACAGCCAGCGGGCGACGCAGCGCGTGTAGGCGCCGGGGCGGGGCGCGGCGCGGATGCGGCGGTAGTGGGCGGCCAGCCTGGGCGCGATATCGGCCCAGCCAAAGGTGGCGGCGTGCGCCAGGCCCGCGTCGACCAGCGCTTGGGCGCGCGCCGGATCGCGCAGCAGCGCCAGGATGGCCTGCGCCATGGCGGCCGGATCCCCGGGTGGCACCAGCAGCGCCGTCACGCCGTCTTGCAGCAGGGCGGGGATGCCGCCCACGTTGGTGCTGACGACGGGCACGCCGCAGGCCAGCGCCTCGAGCACGGAATTGGGCATGTTGTCGGCCAGGCTGGGATTGAGGACGACGTCGCTGGCCTGGTACAGCGCGGGCATGGCGGCGTTGTCGACGGGGCCGGCGAAGCGCACGGCGTCCGGAACGCCGAGCGACCTGGCCAGGCGCGCCAACGCCGCGCGCTGCGGCCCGCCGCCGGCCAGCACCAGGCGCGCCGCGGGAAAAGCCTCGCGCACGATGGCGAAGGCGCGCACGGCGCTGGCGTTGTCGTACAGCGCTTCCAGGTGGCGCGCCACGAGGATGCACGGGCCCTCTGCGGAGGGGGCACGTGGCGCAGCCGGCGTAAAACGCTGCAAGTCCAGCACGTTCGGCACGATATGCGCCGTATGGCCATATTGTTCGAAGACGCCGGCCAGGTAGGCCGACGGCACGACGATGGCGCTGGCGCGGCGCAGGCTGAACGCCACCAAGCGCGGCGCGCGGGCGAAAAAAATGGCCGCTTCGCCACCCCGGTAATTGAGCAGGGCCGGTTTGCCTTTCAGGCTGGCGATCCACAGTGCGGGCGCGGCCTGCAGATGCCAGGACCAGCCGGAATTGGCCATGATGTGGAACAGGTCGACGGTATTGGCCGCGCGCCACAGGCGCCACAGGTGCACGGGCAGGCGCAACGCCGCGCGCAGGTAGCGGATGCGCGCCAGCCATGGGGGCAGATGCGGCCCGTTGACGGCCAGCAGCTGCACATGCGCGCCATCCTCGCGCAGCTTGCGCGCCAGTTGCGCCGTCTGATTCGCCATGCCGCCGGCCGGCGGCGGCAGCGGGCCGACCAGCGCGATGCGCAGGCCCGCGAAGATCATGGCGTGACTCCTGCCAGTTCCTCCGCCATGCGCGCCGTCGTCACGCGCGCATACACGGACGCATAGCGGCTCACGCTGGCGCCCCAGCTGCGTTCCGTCTCGACAAAGGCGCGCGCCTGACCCCGCAGCGCCGGCCAGCTGGCGGGTGCCAGCAGCAGCGACAAGATGGTCTGCGCCAGCGCCTCGGCGTCGCCGGCGCGAAACAGCATGCCCGTCTTGCCATGCTCGACCAGTTCGCGGTGGCCGCCCACGTCGGACGCCACCACGAGGCGGCCTTGCGCCATCGCCTCCAACGGTTTCAAGGGCGTCACCAGTTCCGTCAGGCGCATCGGCAGGCGCGGATACACGCAGATGTCGACCAGCTGATAATAGGCGGCCACCTGCGCATGCGGCACCCGGCCCGCGAAGACCACGGCGTGGTCTATGCCCAGTTGCGCCGCCAGCGCCCACAGCGCCGCCTCTTGCGGACCGCCGCCGGCCAGCAGCAGCCGCAATGCCGGCTGCGCCGCCAGCAGGCGCGGCATGGCGCGCAGCAGCAGGGCCAGTCCCTCGTACGCATAAAACGAGCCGATGAAGCCGATGACCATGTGTCCGTGCAAGCCCAGTTTACGCGCCAGCCACAAGTCGTCGGGCGCCGTGACGCTGAAGGCCCCCGCATCGACGGCGTTTGGAATCACGGTGATTTTATGCGCGGGCACGCCGCGCGCGCACAGCTCGCGCCGCAAGCCGTCGCAGATGGTGGTGACGGCATCGGCGCGGCGCAGCGCGTAGGTTTCCAGCGCGCGCGTGAGCCGGTAGCGCAGGCCGCCGGGCCGGCTGCTGCCATGGTCGGCGGCCGCGTCTTCCCAGAAGGCGCGCACTTCATACACGACGGGGATGCCCAGCGCGCGGCCCGCGTTGAGGGCGGCGATGGCGTTCAGCGCCGGCGAATGCGCATGCAGGATGTCGGGTTTGATCCGTTGCGCCAGCCGGCGCAGGCGCACGGCCAGGCCGACGATGACGGCCACCTGCCGCAGCACGGGCAGGCGCGTCCACCAGCGCGCACTGGGCGCCGTGCGGTAGAAATGCCAGCCGTCGACCAGTTGCTGCGCGCCGTCGGCCGGCCCCTGCTTGGCACTGGTGAGCTGCGTCGTGTGCCAGCCCAGCGCGCGCTGCTGCCGCAGGATGGCCAGGGTGCGAAACGTGTAGCCGCTGTGCAGGGGCAGCGAGTGGTCGAGGATGTGCAGGATGCGCATGGATTTACTCCACCGCCATGGCCGGCGCTGGCACCGGCACGTGGCGGCCATCGACAGGCAGCACCTGGCGCAAAAAGGCCTCGAACATCAGCAGCGACCATAACGGCGCGCTGTAGTCGCGCCGCCCGCTCGCATGCTGATCGAGCAGCAGGCGCACGTAATCCATGTCGAACAGGCCGCACTGCGCCAGCGTGGGACCGAGCAGCCGCTGTTGCAGGCGCTGGCGCAGCGGGCCGCGCAGCCAGTCGGCCAGCGGCACCGAAAAGCCCATCTTCTGGCGGTACAGCAGGGTATCGGGCAGCAGCGGGCGCAGGGCTTTTTTCAGCAGGTACTTGCCTACACCGCGCCGCAGCTTGAAGTGCGGCGGCAAGCCGGACATCCACGCCACCAGTTCATGGTCGAGCAGGGGCGAGCGCACTTCCAGCGCGTGCGCCATGCTGGCCCGGTCGACTTTCGTCAGGATGTCGCCGGGCAGATAGGTTTTCAGGTCCAGGTACTGCACCTGCGACAGGGGATCTTGCGCGGGACTGGCCAGCGCATGGCGGCGCAGCACCTCCACGGCGCGGTAGCCCTGCAGGCTGCGCCGCAGCTCGGGGCTGAACAGGCGCGCGCGCATGGCGTCGCCCAGCAGGCTGACGCCGTGAAAATACGCGTCCGTCGTGTCGCGCGCCAGGCCTTCGAAGGTGGTCTTGGCGCGCAGGAAGCGCGGCGCCCAGTCGGCCTTCGGGTACAGCCGGCCCAGGGTGCCGAACAGCGACTGGCGCAAGCCGGCCGGCAACAGCGGATCCATCGCCTTGCGGACCTTTTCTTCGCGCGTGTGCAGGCGGTAGCGCCGGTAGCCGGCCAGGCTTTCATCGCCGCCATCGCCCGACAGGGCCACCGTGACCCGCTGGCGCGCCAGTTGGCAGACCCTGTACGTGGGCATGGCGGAACTGTCGGCGAACGGTTCGTCGTACAGATTGGCCAGCAGGTCGATCAGCTCGAAGTCGTCCTGTTCCACCTGGCGCGCGTGGTGCGCCGTGGCGTAGCGGCGCGCCACCAGGTCGGCGTAGCGCGCTTCGTTGTAGGCCGGGTCGCCGAACGAAATCGAACACGTGTTGACGGGCGTGGCGCTGGCCCCGGCCATCAGCGCCACGACGGCGCTCGAATCGACGCCGCCGGACAGAAATGCCCCGAGCGGCACTTCGGCCACCATGCGGATGCGCACGGCTTCGCGCAGGCGCGCCAGCAATTCGTCGGCTGCCTGCGCCTCGCTGGCGGGCGGATTCGGCGTGAACGGGATGTCCCAGTACGCTTGCGGCGCGGGCAGCGGCTGGCCGGCGCGGATCGACAGGGTATGCCCGGGCGGCAGCTTGCGCGCGTGCTGGAAGATGCTGCGCGGCTCGGGCACGTAGCCGTAGGCGAAATACTCTTCCACGGCCAGCGGGTCGAGCGCGCGCGGCATGGCCGGATGGGCGAGCAGGGCTTTGAGTTCGGAGCCGAACAGCAGGGTGCCGTCCTGCGCCTCGCCGTAATACAGGGGTTTGACGCCCAGGCGGTCGCGCGCCAGGAACAGCAGGTGGCGGCGGCGGTCCCACAGGGCGAAGGCGAACATGCCACGCAGGCGCTGCACGCATTGCTCGCCCCACTGTTCCCAGGCGTGGACGATGACTTCCGTGTCGCTGCTGGTGCGGAATTGATGGCCGAACTGGCGCAGCTCCGCCATCAGGCTGCGATAGTTGTAGATTTCGCCATTGAAGACGATGGCGATGCTGCGGTCGGCGTTGAACAGCGGCTGCTGGCCGCTGGCCAGGTCGATCACGGACAGGCGCCGGTGCGCCAGACCGAGGCCAGGCTCGCGGTGCAAGCCGCCTTCGTCCGGCCCACGGTGATGCAGGCTGTGGTTCATGCGCGCCAGCAGCAGCACGTCGATGTCGCGCTGGCCCTGCAAATCAAAGATGCCGCTGATGCCGCACATGGGAGGCCTTTCAGGGAGTGGTGGACAGGGGAGACGGCTGGCGCGCGCCCGTCAGGCGGTCGTATACGGCCAGGTAGGCGCCGGCCATGGCGGGCAGGCTGTGCTCGGCCAGCACCTGGCGCCGCCCGCGCGCGCCGTGGCGCGGGCCCAGTTCGGGCATGCTGTAGTAGTCGAGCATGGCGTCGGCCAGCATCTCGGGCGAGCCGGGCGGCACCAGCGTGCCGCTCCAGCCCGACTGCACCAGTTCCGCGTTGCCGCCCACCTGCGTGGCAACGATGGGCAGACCCGTCGCCATGGCTTCGAGGATGGTGTTCGAGCTGCCTTCGGCCAGCGAGGGCAGCACGAACAGGTCCATGGCGCGCAGCAGTTGCGCCACGTCGTCGCGCGCGCCGGGCAGCCAGGCAAGGTGCGCCACGCCGGCCTGCTGCAGCAGGTCCAGGCAAGCCTGGCGGCACGGCCCGTCGCCGACGATGAGCAGGCGCAGGCGCGCGCGGGCGCCCGGCTGCGCCAGCAACAGCAAAAAGGCGTGCACCAGCGAGGCGTGATCCTTGACGGTCGCCATGCGCCCCACGCTGCCGATGACGAAGGCGCCGTTGCACAGGAAACCGGGCGGGCCCACGGCGGCCGGCGGCCCCAGGCGCGGGTGAAACTGCACGCTGTCGACGCCGTTGCCGATGTGCGACACCTGCGTGGGCGCCGCGCCGATGGCGTCGACCAGCCATAGCCCCAGGTCGGCGCTGACGGCGATGAAGTGCTGCACCAGCGGCAGCATGCATTTGCGCAGCAGCCGGTATTTGCGGCGGGTGCCGTGCAAGTCGCTCATGTCGCGCCCGTGTTCGCCATGCACGCGCAGGCGCACGCCGGCCAGGCAGGCCAGCAGCTGCGCTTCAAGGCAGCCGAGGTTGCGCGTGTGCACGAGTGCCGGCCGCAAGCGTTTCAGCACGCGGTACAGGTGCAGATAGTGGCGCCAGTCCTTGCCTTCGCGCTTGTCCAGGCTGATGATGTCGACACCCGGGGTGGTCAGGCGCAGGCGAAACGCGGTGGCGTTCTTCATGCAGACGATGGCGTGGCGGTAGCGTTCCGGCGGCAAATGGTTGATCAGGTTGACCAGGCCGTTTTCCAGCCCGCCCACGTCGAGCTGGTGGATCACGTGCACGATCAGCGGGGCCGTGCTGGTGGCCTCCGTGCCACCGGTATCGAAGTCAAGGGCCATGCGGCAACTCCTGCAAGCGTTGTTCGATGACGGGCAGCGCCGCCCGCATAAAGGCTTGCAGCTGCGCGCGCGGCGGCGGCGCCAGCTCGTCGTAGGCGGCAAAGACGAGGATGTCGGCGCCATCCTGGCGTCTGCCCAGCAGTTTGGCTTGCGCCAGCAGCAGTTTGACCAGCACGGGCCTGGCCGTGACGACGCCGCCCTGGCGGTAGACGCGCCACAGCAGCAGGCGTTCGCCGCCGTGGGCCAGCACGCTTTCGCGCACCCCTATCTGGCCGCCGGCCAGGTTGACGTGCCGCTCGCCCTGCGCCAATGGCATCCAGCGCGCGCCGTAGGGTGAGGCCTGGTGCGTCAGCAGCTCGGCATCGCGCGCCTGGCGCGCATACCAGTGCAGTTGCAGCCCCACGGGCGCGCCGTCGCCGTCCTGGCGCGCATACGTGGCGGCAAACCGCGCGGGCGTGCCCGCATACGGCGCCTGCCAGGCAGGAGGAAGAGCGGGCAGGCGATGCCAGGCGGGCGGATCGGGCAGTGCCAGCACAACGGCGGGCAGCTTGGGAGCATCATCGCGGTGGCTGGCCAGCGCCAATACCGGCCACACGGCCGCCAGCAGCAGGCAGGCGACGCTGGCGCGCACGCCGGCGCGCGGGCTGGCCGCGCCCGCGCTCCGCTGTGCGGGCCGAGCCGGCGGCACGGCCCGCGCCGGCGGCAGTTCGCGCCAGCGCGCGGCCAGCCAGAACAGCAGCAGCGCCACCAGGCCGAAGAACAACCAGCCATAGATCAGGTGGTCGATGCCCACGGCCAGACGCATGTCGCTCAGGTGGCCCAGCATCACGATCAGGTAGGCGCGCACGCCATTGGCGAGGATGGGCACGAGCAGGGCGGCGGCCATGACGGCCAGGCGCCGCCGCGCGCTGTGGAAGTTGACATGGGCAAACAGGGCACCCAGGGCCAGCGCGGCGATCAGGTAGCGCAAGCCGCTGCACGCCTCCACCACCGACCAGTTGCCGGTGGGCAGAGAAAAATTGCTGCCATCGCGAAACACGGGCACACCCGTCCATTGCAGCGCGGTAACGGTGAAGGCGGCCGTGAAGTCGATCAGCGGTTCCAGGAAGACTTCGCCAAACGGCACGGCGAGAAACAGATAGGCGAGGGGAAAGGCCAGCAGGCGCACGGCAGGTGGGCCGAGGATGGCCAGCACGCAGGCGGGCAGCATGGCTGTGGCCGCATATTGTTCCACCACGGGCACGTTGGCGGCGTCGGCCAGCAGCCAG
>NZ_JABXFH010000055.1:0-35987 GCF_013372745.1 Janthinobacterium sp. BJB401
CTTGGCAAAGAACACCACGCCGGGCGGCACGCCGCCCCGTTCTTCCAGTTCCTCCGGCGTCAGGCTCGACAGCATAGCGATGTGCATCTCCGCCAGCAGCGGGTCGGCCAGGATGGTGCGGATCACCTCGTAGCCGTCGATGCCTTCCATGATGATGTCGGCCAGCAGGATGTCGGGCTGGTCGCGGGCGATTTCCATCAGCGCCTGGTAGCCGTTTTCGCAAAAGCGCAAGCTTGCCTGCAAGCCCCATGAACCGATCTGCTTTTCATACAGCGCGCGCTCGATCGGATTGTCTTCGATGACCAGGATCGAGGGCGGGCGGCCTGATGGGGCAGGGCGGCTGGCGCGTGCCGCGCGCTGGTCCTGGCCCGGCTGGCCGGGATTGCCCTTGTACGCTTCGACGGCCGCAAGGGGAATGCGCCGGTGGCCGCCCTTGGTCTTCCAGGCTTCGATGACGCCTGCCTCGACCAGTTGCTGCACCGAAGTGACCGAGATGCCGAGGATTTCGGCAGCCTTTTGGGTAGTGCAAACGTCTGCAGTGTGCATGATGGGCTTTATGGTCGCGGATGTAGTTGAAGGGGATGATACGCAATTGCGCATAAAAAATCAATTTCAACGAATTAGATGAATTCACTAAAAACTTTGCATGTCGCGAGCCGGGGTCTGGCGCGTGCTCATGGCCGGCTGCCGACGCCGCTGCGGTCGTCAGCCAGCGCCGCGCCCGTTTGCAGGGCCGTGACGGCTTGCGACAGCGCATCGAGCGCCATCAGCAGTTCCGCATGCAGTCGGCGCAGTGCGCCGATATCGTTGGAAAAGCCTGCATGCACGGCCTGGCGCGCCAGCGCCTGCAAGGGGAGCAGGCCCATGGACTGGCTGCCGTCGAGAATTTCCTGCGCCAGCACTCTTGCCGGGGCGGTCCGCTCGCAGCGCAGCGCATGGGCGATGCCGGCGAGGCGGTCGCGCGTCTCGGCCACGAACAGGGCCAGAATCTCGCCCTGCAGGCGCCGGTCGTAGCCGAACATGGCGTCCAGGCGGGGTGCGTCGAACGGCGGCGTGTCCGGTGCCTTGGGGGCTGGCGGCGGTGCGCTGCCAGCCGCCTTCGCCTGCGGGGCCGTCTTGCGCATTTGCAGCAGCGCATGCAGATCGGACGGCGCGCCGCTGGCGGCCGGCGCGCGGCCGGCCTGGCGCCAGCGCTTGCGGCGCCAGAGCAGGGCGCATCAGCGACAGGTCTTCGCAGCGCAGGAAGGGGTGGATCGAGAGAAAGGCGTTCATGGCAGTGCTCCAGTACGGGCTATGCTAGTGATCCTGCGTGACGGCGGACCTAAAATACTTCCCAGTCGCCCGCATCGGCGGCGGCCGGGGCTGTGTTTCTGGCCTGGCCTGCGGGGCGCGTGGCGACCAGCCTGAGCGTGGCCTTGTGTTGTGCGGGCCGCCGGGCTGAAGGCGCCTGGGGCGCCGCGCCGGCTTGCCCCTGCGCCAGCTTGAAGGAGCCCACCACGCCGGCCAGGCTGGCCGCCTGCTCCTGCAGCGATTGCGATGCCGCCGCCGCTTGCTCGACCAGGGCCGCATTCTGCTGCGTGACTTCATCCATCTGCGTGATGGCGCGGTTGATTTCCTCGATGCCCGTGCTTTGCTCCACGCTGGCGGCCGAGATTTCGCTGACGATGTCGGTAACGCTGCGTACCGTGTCAACCACTTCCGTCATGCTCGCGCCGGCCTGCCGGACCAGCTTGCCGCCTTGCTGCACCTGTTGCACGGAGTCGCTGATGAGCACCTTGATTTCCTTCGCGGCCGCCGCGGAACGGTGCGCCAGGTTGCGCACTTCGGTGGCCACGACGGCAAAGCCGCGTCCCTGCTCCCCGGCGCGCGCCGCCTCCACGGCCGCATTCAGTGCCAGGATATTGGTCTGGAAGGCGATGCCGTCGATGACGCCGATGATGTCGGCGATCTTGTTGGACGAGCTGTCGATCGCTTCCATCGTGCGTATCACGTCGCCCATCACCTGGCCGCCCCGCTGCGCCTTGTCCGAGGCGCTGACGGCCATTTGCTGGGCCTGGCGGGCGTTGTCCGCATTCTGCCGCACGGTGGCCGTCAGTTCTTCCATGGCCGAGGCGGTTTCTTCCAGCGAACCGGCTTGCTGCTCCGTGCGCGCCGACAGGTCCAGGTTGCCTGCCGCGATCTCGCTTGACGCCGTGCCGATGGTATCCGTGCCGGAACGCACTTCGGCCACGATGCGCACCAGGCTCCCGCTCATGTCCGCCAGGGCCGTCATCAGCTGGCCCACCTCGTCGTTCGAGGCGGCGCGGACCTGCACGCTGAGGTCGCCGCCGGCGATGGTGCGGGCCACGCCGATGGCGCCGTCCAGCGAGGCGGCGATGCGCCGCGCCAGCAGCAGGCCCATGCCGGCCACCAGGGCCGTCACGGCCAGGGCCAGGCCGATGGCAATCCAGCGCGCGCTGGCAGCGGCGGCGGCGCCGTCGGCCGCACCCCTGGCGGCCAGGGTTTCGTTGTAGCGGTGGTGGGCGGCAAGGGCGTCGACCAGTTCCTTGATGATGGGCTGGTTTGCCATCAGCAAGTCGCGTGCCGCGCCGGGTTCGCCCGCTTTCGACAGGGCCAGCACCTTGTCGCGCAGCGTGTCGTAGCGCAGCAGCACGGCACGCTCGGCGGCCAGCAGCGCGCGGTCCTGTTCATCGGTGATGTCTTCTTTTTCATACTGGTCGAGCGCCTTGCCGACCGCCGCGCGCGCTTCCGTGATGCCCGCTTCCAGCTTGTCGCGCCCGGCGGCATCCTTGCTGGCCATGTGCTGCCAGACGGCCGTGCGCATCTGCGCGAACGGCACGAACGCCTGGTTCAAGGTCAGCAGGCTGGGAACGGTGTTGACGGTGGCATAGCTGGCCGCCGTGTACACGCGGTCCATCTGGTAGATGCCAAAGCCCGCCAGGGCGGCCAGTCCAAAGACGACGGAAAGGATCAATGCGTACAGGCGTTTAGCGATGGTCATGATGGGCGCCGCTCCAGGGAAAGTGAAAAATCACGGAAATGCTTGGTCTGTCTGTTTTTTTATTTTACGACATAAATTTGTTTTATTCGAGAAATTTGTTGTTTATTTATTTTAATCGATGTTTTTCATCAAAATCGCATGATTGTGACGGGCTGGACTGTCAGCACGTGTATAAAAAGCCACACGGCAGGCAGCCGATGCTCTGGCGTGTGGCACGCTTTGCCGATTAGTGAAAAAATGAATTCCTTGATTGCCATCAAATACGGTGCGCAGGCGCGTGCCGCCGACTGACTCTTGTAAAGGAGCATCATGACTGCCTCTGCCCGGCCTGGACCCTTGCTTGTCATCACCGCAGTCATCTTCATCTTGCTGGGCCTGGCGCTTGCCGGCGGCGGCGCCTGGCTCGTCAGCCTTGGCGGCTCCTGGTATTACGTCGTGGCCGGCATCGGCATGCTCATCGCGGGCGCGCTCGTGTGGAAGGGGCGGCGCAGCGCCCAGCTGTTTCTCGCCCTGCTGCTGTTCGCCACCCTGATCTGGTCCGTGATCGAAGTGAAATTCGACTGGTGGCAATTGCTGCCGCGCCTCGATATCTGGTTCGCCGCCGCCGTCTGGCTGCTGCTGCCGTTCGTCGACCGCCGCCTCGATCCGCCCTTGACGGCCGGGGCGAAACCGCGCGACGCGGGCAAGAGCGCGCTGACGGCCGCCGTGCTGGTCACCGCCGCCGTGGGCGTGTTCTCCCTGTTCCAGGACTATTACACCCTGCATGGCGAAGTGCCGGCCGAAAACATGGCGGCCACGCCGCAAGGCGATTTTGCGCCCGGCGTGGCGCCCAACGACTGGGCCGCGTATGGCCGCTCCGGCTATGGCGACCGCTACGCGCCGGCCGCGCAGATCACGCCGGCCAACGCGGCGCAGCTGAAACAGGCGTGGGTCTACAACACGGGTGACTTCAAGGGCCCGAACGATCCGGGCGAGATCGCCAACGAAGTCACGCCGCTGAAGGTAAACGGCATGCTGTACCTGTGCACGCCGCATAACATCGTCATCGCGCTCGATCCGGATACGGGCAAGGAAATCTGGCGCCATGATCCGAAGATCAACCGCGACGCATCGAGCTACCAGCACATGATCTGCCGCGGCGTCGCCTACTGGGACGTCAACGCGGGCCGCGCCAAGGGCGACCCGGCACCCGAGGCGGCCGGCATGGAATGCCCGCGCCGCATCCTCGCGCCCACCATGGATGCCACCCTGATCGCCGTGAATGCCGATACGGGCGTAGCGTGCAAAAGCTTTGGCGAAAACGGCGTGATCGGCCTGTACCACGGCATGGGCATGAAGAAGCGGGGCTTTTTGATGCCGACGTCGCCGCCGGCCGTGGCGCAGAACGTGGTGGTGATGGCCGCCAGCGTGACCGACAATTTTTCCACGGAAGAGCCGTCCGGCGTGATCCGCGGCTACGATCCCGTCACCGGCAAGCTGATGTGGAACTGGGATGCCTCGAACCCCGACGACACGGCGCCGATTGCCGACGGCAAGACGTACACCAACAACTCGCCCAATTCCTGGGGCGTGTCCAGCGTCGATGAAAAGCTGGGCATGGTGTACATTCCGATGGGTAATGAAACACCGGACACGTGGGGCGGCAACCGCAATCCCCATGGCGAGAAATACAATAGCGCCATCGTCGCGCTGGACCTGGCGACGGGCAAGGTACGCTGGGTGTATCAAACTGTGCACCACGATATCTGGGACATGGATATCGGCGGCCAGCCGACCCTGGTCGATATCGACACGCCGAAAGGTAAAGTGCCATCCGTGGTCGCCACAACCAAGCGGGGCGATATCTACGTGATCGACCGCCGTGACGGCAGCCTGGTCGTGCCGGCGCCGGAAAAACCCGTGCCGACGAACAACCCGGCTCCCGGCGACCGCCTGTCGCCCACGCAGCCGTTTTCGGCCCTCACTTTCTTGCCCGAGAAAAATATCAGCGAAACGGATATGTGGGGCACGACGCCGTTCGATCAGCTGGCCTGCCGCATCATCTTCCGCCAGCACCGCTACGAAGGGCCGTTCACGCCGCAAACGGTGGCCGAAGGCAAGGTCAAGGGCGCCATCATTTCACCCGGACCGCTGGGCATCTTCGAGTGGGGCGGGGCGGCCATCGATCCCGTGCGTCAATTGCTGCTGGTGAACCCCGACTACATGGGCTTCCTGGAACGCCTGGTGCCGCGCGCGCAAGCCAACGCGAAGGGCGGCACGGGCTCGGAAATGGGCTTGCAGCCGCAGACGGGTGTGCCGTTTGCCGTGGAAATCAAGCCTTTTCTTTCTCCGCTGGGCTTCCCATGCCAGGCGCCGCCGTGGGGCTATATCGCCGCCGTCGACTTGCGCACCATGAAAAAAGTGTGGATGCACAAGAACGGCACCACGCGCGACAGCGCCCCCGTGCCCATCGCCTTGCCGCTGGGCGTGCCCAGCCTGGGCGGCATCAGCACCACGGGCGGCGGCGTGGCCTTCCTCAGCAGCACGCTCGACTACTACATCCGCGGCTACGACGTGCGCAATGGCAAAACCGTGTGGAAAGCCCGCCTGCCAGCCGGCGGCCAGGCCACGCCAATGAGTTACGTGTCAGACAAGACGGGCAAGCAATATGTCGTCGTCATGGCCGGCGGCCATGGGTCGCTGGGGACGAAGATGAGCGATAGCCTGGTGGCGTTTGCGTTGCCGGATGAGGCGGTGAAGGGGGCGGGGAAAACGAAATAAATAATAAATGTGGGGCTGCGGCATTGCTCGATGGTGCTGCAGCCAAATAGAATGAGATTTTTTGGATATGCGATGATTGTAACTATGGTGGTGCCGAGCAAGTTCACAGTATGAAGGTTAAACGAGGCTGGTATCGCTTGTGGGTGATATGTGCATCTTTTTGGATAATATTTGCATTGATTCGCTGGAACGCCATGTATGAGATCACATATATGGTTAGTTATTATTTTGACCGTAAAGATTTCGCGATTGATGAGGCTAATTCGTTCTGCCCCATTCATATTGCTTTACATCCACAGGAGGAAGAGTCTGAAGTGATGTCGGGGCGCAGTCAGTTAGGCGACACTCGGATGTGGGAACGCGAGATGGAAACTCAGACAGCTAGTGATAATATCGTTTGCAATCCGCCTATCTTGCTTGGTTATGCTGGTCAAGAGAGATCGGCTGATGACATTCATCAATGTCTTCTCAAACGCGTCTCAGCAAGGGGGAAAGAAACTGTAGAGGCAGATGAAAAAAAGAATTTAGAGAAAAAGCAGATTGCTGTTGCAGTTGATGAGTCACGAATCAAGCAATGCATTCGTGAATTTCAGCTTCCTGAGCCTAAGTGGGCAGCATTGGCCCTTACATTTTTACCGCCAACCATAGGCGTAATATTTGTCTTGCTAATGCTGCGAGGCTTATATGTTGCTTTTCGCTGGGTTTGGCGTGGCTTTCACTAAACCCTGAATTGGGGGGGCAGATCCCGCAAATCTGCCCCTATCCATATCAATTCGCCGCCAATCCCAGTTTCAAACCCACCAGCTTGCCCGGCGCGGCCTCCGTTTTTTCCGGCGCACCCGCGCTGACCCTGGCCGCAGGCGTGCCGTCCTGTTGCAGGGCGGCCAGAATCGCCGCGCTGCGCTGGGTGCCCAGCTTGCTCAAGGCGTCGGCTGGCAGCGGTTGCTTGGCTTCCAGTTGCTCGCGCAAGCCGTTGTAGAAGGCGCCCGTGTCGGCCACTTGCGGCTCGCCTTCGATCAGCTTGCCCAGGCGTTGGAATACGGGGATTTTTGCCGGAGCCGATGCGGCAGCTGATGCCGACGCTGCTACGGGCGCCGCCGATTCCGCCGCCTTTTTCTGCTTGTCCAGCTCGGCCTTGCCGAAGCGCTCGCCGTACAGGTCGCGCAGGGCTCCCCGTATCTTGCGTTCGCCCAGGTTCAACGGTCCCGGTTCCTCGCCCGCTTCCAGCTTGATGCCGGCCTTGGCGGCGATGGCGCGGCGCACGGCTTGGGCGCGCAGGGCGGCCCCGTCCGTGTCGCTGTACTGGCCCGGCACGGCCAGCCTCAGCTGTTCGCGCTTGGCCAGGATTTGCGCCACTTGCTTGAGCTTTTCCCGCTCGGGCGGCAGCAGCACGGCGCTGCCCGCATCGAAGTCGATAGCTTCGAGCTTGTCGGCGCTGATGCCAAGCAAGTTGCCCAGCGCGCGGAACGGCGCCGTGACGATTTTCGTCAGCACATTGCCCACGGCTTTCCAGATCAGGGCGCCATAGCTGAATTGCGGGTCATTCATGTCGCCCGACACGGGCAAGCCCAGGTCGATGCGCCCGTCGCTATCCTTGAGGATGGCCAGCGCCAGTTCCAATGGCAGTTTCAAGGCGTCCGGGCTGTCGATGCGCTCGCCCAGGGTCAGTTTGTCGAGCACGATCTGGTTGGTGCCGTCGAGCTGGCGGTTGCGCACCTTGTATTGCAAGTCCAGCGAAATCTTGCCTTCGGCCACCTTGTAGCCGGCGAACTTCATCGTGTACGGCGAGGCGGAGACCATGTCGACGTTCTTGAAGACCACGTTCAAGTCCGTGTTGTCGGTCGGGGCGAAGGGATTGAGCTGGCCGCGCACGCGGGCCAGGCCGAATTCGTCGATGCGGCCATCAAGTTCGATCTGGCTGCGCGCATCGCGTTTCGTGGACAGGCCCGTGACGACGCCATTGAGTTCATAGATCTTGGCGGCGAACTGGGGCCGCAAGCTGAGGTCGGCAAAGTCCAGCTTGGCGTTTTGCAGGCGCACGCGGCGCACGCGCACGGGGAAGGCGGCGTCGGCCGCCGGCGTGGCGGTGGCCGCAGGAGCGGGGGCCGTGGCCGTGGCAGGCTCGGGCGCCTTCACCAGCAGGCGCTGCGCGTTCAGGCTGCGGTCGTTTTCGATGATCAGCTGGGCGTTCGGTTCGACCACGCGCAGTTCGGGGATGTCGACAAAGTCGGGACCCACGCTGGCCGTCAGCTTGTCGGCGCGCACGCTTTTCCACGAGGCGAAGCGTTTGCCATCCGTTTCATTGAGCACGAGGCCGGCGATATCGACGCCGCCCTCATAGCGCACTTTCGGCGCTTTCGGCGCGCCGCCGCCCGTCGTCAGTCGGCCGCTGCCGGAAAGCGAGCCGCCCGCCAGTTTCAGTTTGATATGTTGCGCCAGCAACGGTTGCACAGGGGCCAGGGTCAGCTGTTTCAAATTCAGTTGCGCATCGACGGCGCCCGTGCCCGGCACGAACTTGCCGTTGGCCGTGAGCAAGCCGCCTTCGCGCAGGCCCACGCCCAGCTCGAACGGCAGCGCCTGTTTCATATCATTGCTGACGTTGTGCAGGGACAAACGGGCATCTTGCAGCGTGCCCTTGATGCCGGTGCCCGCATCATCGAAACGGGCGCCGAACTTGCTCAGTTCTACCTTGTCTATCTTGGTGGACCAGGGCGCGGATGGGGCGTCCTTGGCAGTGTCGGCTTTGCCGGAAGCAAATACGGGCAGCTTTTGCGCAATCGCGAATTCTCCCAGGCGGTTGCGCGCCAGGTCGATCTGCGCGCCGCTGGCCGTCACGGCGCCCACGTGCACGGTATGCGCCGCCAGGTCGATCTTGCCTTCCGTAACGCCCAGTTGCTGCAGCTTGAACGGCGTTTGCGCGCCCCGTTGCATGGCCAGATCTGCCAGGGCAAAGCTGGCGTTGTCGACCAGCACGCTGTTTCCTGCTTGCCCTTGCTGCAAGCCCAGCTGCAGCTGCAGTTGCAACTGCTTCGCGCTCAATTGCAGGGCCGGCGAGACGGTTTCATCGATGGCGGACACATCCACATTGGCCAGCGCCAGCTGTTTCAAGTCCACTTTCCATTGACTTGGCTTGGCTGGTGCGGCGGGTGCGGCGATGGCCGATGCGGCTGGTGCGGGATTACCCGGCAGCATCAGGTTCGCCACGTCGATCTCGCCCTTGCTGTCGCGCCGCACGGCCACCTTGCCGCCGACCAGATTGACTTTATCCACGGTGACCTTCTGGCGCGCCAGGTCGACGTTCACGCCGGCAATGCCCAAAGTAGCCAGCGACGTAAATGGCGCGCTCTTGCCACTTTGCACCAGCGCCAGGTCGCGCAAGGCCAGGCCCGCGCCTTTGACGGTCGCTTCCAGCTTGCCGTCGGCATACGAAAAGGCATAGGGCAGGCGCGCCGACAACTTGCCGCTGGTCACTAGCGCGCGCGTGTACGTTTTCAAATAGGCCGCCAGGCCGGGCAGGGAAGCGTCGTTCAGTATCAGTTCGCCTTCGCCACGGATCGGGCTGAGCGAGGCCGTGCCGCGCCAGTGCAGCTTGCCGCCGCGCGCCGCATCGGCGCTGAGGCTATAGCTGCCGTTGGCGTCGGGCAGGGTGGAAATATTGTCGAGCGTAAAGTTGATGGGCGTGAAGTTGTCCGCATAGCCCGCCTTCTCGTCGTGCCAGTCCACTTTGCCTTGTTCCAGCGCGAAGTGGGCGATGACGAGGCGCGGCATGCCGCCTTCGCTTTTTTCCGGATGCTTGCGTTGCCAGGTGGCCAGCACTTCGGCCAGGTTGAACTTGCCGTCCGGCGTGATCGTCAGCTGGGCTTGCGGGGCCGTGATACGGATTTCCGCCAGGCTCCAGGCGCGGCGCACGATGGATTTCCATTCCAGCTGCACGGCCAGGGCGCCGATGGACAGCAGCGGCGCATTGTTTGCGCTAGCCGCTTCCTTGAACGCGATCTGGTCCGCTTCCAGGCGCAAGGTAAACGGGTTGAAGCGCACGTCGCCTATGCTGGCCTGGCGCGTGAGTTCTTTCTCGGCAAATTTAGGCAGCTGGTTTTTGATGACGTAGGGCACCAGCCAGAAGCCGGCCGCGCTGTAGGCGGCCAGGGCGCAGCCTGTGCCGACGGCCCAGCGCTGCCAGCGTTTCCAGCGAAATGTTTTCGTCTGCACGCTTTTGTTGTCGATTGTGTTCACGAACTTACCTTTTGATCTTGTTAGATGGCACGTCTTGCGCGCCGTGACTGTCAGTATGCCTCTTTGCGGCCTCGTCTGCAAAATCCAAACGTGTTTAAGTGATAACAGGCGCCTAAGGGAGCTAGTTTCTTCTATAAAACTCACACAAACTCACTCTTACTTGATAATGATTCTCATTATCGGTATCATGTCCGCTAACCGTAAGTTCTCATCCGCACTATTTTCTCATTGAAAGCCTGATGTCATGCCTGTCGTCACTCCTCGTACCCGCTTACTTCCAGTCGCCGCAGCCCTGTCGCTGGCCTTCGCTTCCCACGCCGTGCTGGCGGCCAATGCAGCCGGCGGCCAGGACGAGCCGACGGCTGGCGATGAGAAAGTCATGCAAGCCGTGCAAGTGACGGGCGCCCGCGCGCAAGGACTGGTGCCGCTGACCACGGAGGCGGGAAGTTTCCGTGGCGCCAGCATCATGGACGTGCCGTCGACCGTCAACGTGATCACGCGCGAATTGCTGGAGCAGCAAGCCGTGTCCGGCCTGTACGACGCCGTGCGTAACACGGCCGGCGTGACGCGCCAGCAAAACGGGGGAGAGACGTGGGATCAGCTGGTGATACGCGGCATCGCCGTGGAAAACCGCACGAATTACCGCCTCAACGGTTCCCTGCCCATCATGAACTTCTCGCAAGTACCCATGGAAAACAAGGAGCGGGTGGAAGTGCTGAAGGGCGCCTCGGCCCTGTACTACGGTTTTACGTCGCCAGCCGGCGTCGTCAATTTCGTTACCAAGCGGGCCGGCAGCCAGCCCGTCACGAGCATGGGCTTGAGCCTCGATGACCGTGGCAGTGCCGTGGCGAACGTCGACGTGGCGCGCCGCTTTGGCGCGCAACAGGAATTCGGCGTGCGCGTGAATGCGGCCGGCGGCACCCTGGGTTCCTACCTCGACCATGTCGGCAACGGCAACCGCCGCTTCATTTCGACGGCGCTCGACTGGAGAGTAACGAACAAATTGCTGCTCAAGGCCGACCTGGAATACGAGCGCCGCAGAGTGACGGAGCAGGCGGGCGTGGCCTTGCCCACGGCCGTCAAAGGCGTGATCCGCTTGCCGCGCGCCGTCGATCCACGCCAGTTGATCGGCCCCGACTGGTCGAATTTCGAAGCACAAACGAAAAACGCGCAATTGCGCGCCGACTACGCCATCGCTGATGGCTGGGCCTTGACGGTGGAGGCGGGCCACTCGGAAACGGCGCGCGACCGCCGCCTGGCCATCTTCCGGCTGAACAACGCTGCCGCGCTGGCCACGGGCGCGGGCCGCATCACGGGCAATATCCAGCACAGCGTGATGGCGTCGGACTTGCTGCGCGCGGAACTGGCCGGCAATTTTAATACGGGCTTCGTTGCCCACGAACTGACTCTGGGCGCCTCGCGCACGGACAAGTCGCAAGATGCTATCTACCAGAGCAATTACACGATCGCCTCGCAAAACCTGTACAACCCCGTCCCCGTGACGAATGTCGTGTTCGGCCCCAAACCGACGGCGCCGACGACTGCCGCGCTCGACACGCGCGACACGGGCTTGTACGCGCTCGACCGTATGGTTTTCAGCCCGCAATGGCAAAGCGTCATCGGCGTGCGCCGCAGCAGCTATCAAAGCGACCAGGGCGCCAGCCACTACGACGTCAGCAAGACGACGCCGATGGCCTCCTTGATCTACAAGGCCACGCCCGAGCTGTCGTTCTATGCATCCACGGCGCGGGGGCTGGAAGAGGGCGAGACGGGCCCGACGGGCACCGTCAACCAGGGCGTCAAGATGGCGCCCGGCGTGAGTAAACAAAAGGAACTGGGCGCGCGCTGGCTGACGCCGGGCGGCACTTTGGTTTCCGCCGCCTTGTTCGACATCACGCGCCCCGGCTACTATACGAATGCCAGCAATGTGTTCACGTCGGACGGTGAACAGCGCTACCGTGGCCTGGAACTGTCGACCCAGGGCAAGCTGACGCGCCAGCTGTCGTGGCAGACGTCGGCCCAGTTCCTCGACCCTCGCTTTGCGCACATCAACGCCGACTACAACGGCAAGGCGCCGGAAAACGCGTCGAAACGCACGGCCAGCGCCTTTCTCGCTTACGCGTTCGACGCCGTGCCGGGCCTGTCCGTCAACGGCGGCGCGTATTACTACAGCGCCCGTCCCGTCAACGACCTGAACCAGGCCTTCTTAGGTGGCGTGAGCCTGTTCAGCGCCGGCGCCCGCTATGCGAGCCGCGTGCTGGACAAGGCCGTCGTGTGGCAGCTGAATGTGGAAAATGCGGCCGACAAGCGCTACTGGGCTGGCGCCGGTACACGCCTGGCCTCCGGTGCCCCGCGCGCCATCAAGCTGTCGATGAAGGTGGATCTGTAAGGCTTGACTTGCGCGCTGTCCACGGGTGATCGGCGCTGATACAATGTTGCCATGTTCATCAGCAAAGGCAAGGCCGGCATCGTCCTGTGGATCGCGTGTATCGCCATCTTCCTGGCCACGCTCGCCCCTACGGTGTCGCGCGCGCTGACGGTCGCCAGCGGCCTGGCCGTGCCCAGCCTGGAAATCTGCTCGGTGGCGGGCGGCATGAATATGCTGCCCACAACATTCTCCACGGATACGGCCGATACCTCCAAGGGCAGCCTGCGCATGGGTGATTGCCCGTGCTGCAGCATGCACGCCGGCACCTTGTCGATGCCGCCCACGACACTCGTGCTCGCTTCCGGAGAAATCCTCACGGGCTTGCTGCCCGAGCTGTTCTACCAATCCGCCACGCCCCTGTTTGCCTGGACGCCCGTCCAGCCCCGCGGCCCGCCCGCCGCTTTCTGATCTGTCCCTTTCCTGAACTTCCTTGTGTCGCGCGGCACTGTGCTGTGCTGCGCTTGCGCCTGTTCGTTTTACCTCTACAGAATCTGAAAGCAGCACCATGAAACATTTACCGTTATTGATTTCCCTCGCCATCGCCATGCCCGCCGTGGCGCAAACGCGCACTGAACAGGTACTGCCTGAAATGAAAGTCATCGTCACGGCCATCGGCGACGGCTACCGTCCCGCCGCCGACACGGCCCTGATGCTCAGCAGCACACCCGGCTACAGCGTGGCGGCAGGCGGCGGCGTATCCGGCTTGCCCGTCGTGAATGGCTTTGCCGATGACCGCATCAAGATCCGCATCGACGGCATGGAATTGACGTCGGCCTGCGCCAATCACATGAATGCGCCGCTGTCGTATGTCGATCCGCAGCAGGTGCAGCGCATCAAGTTGATCGCGGGCGTGACACCCGTCAGCGCGGGCGGTGACAGCATCGCTGGCACCATCGAGGTGCAATCGAACGCGCCCGTGTTCGCCCAACCCGGTGCGGGCCTGCTGACGCAAGGCAGCTTTGCCGTGTCGGGACGCAGCGTCAACAACAGCGTGGCGACCAGCGTGAACGCCTCGGCTGCCAGCGACGTGCTCAGCATCGGCTACAGCGGCGCTTACACGCGCGGACACAGCTATGAAGATGGCCACGGCAATAAAGTGCTGGCCAGCATGTATGAAAGCATCAACCAGTCCATCGTGCTGGCGGCCAAGCGCGATGGCCAGCAGCTGACCCTGCGCGCCGGCGTGCAGCACATTCCGTATCAGGGCTTCCCCAACCAGTACATGGACATGACGGACAACCACGGCCAGTTCGCCAACCTCGCTTACAAGGGCGAATTCGGCTGGGGCGTGCTGGACGCGCGCGCCTACTGGCAGCAGACGGACCATGAAATGGGATTTTTCACGCCCGAACGCAAGGGTTCGATGCCGATGATCACGCATGGCCGCAATACGGGCTATGCGCTGATGGCCAGCCTGCCGACGGCTGCGGGCGAGTTGCGCCTGGGCCAGGAGTGGCACGGCTTTCGCCTCGACGATTACTGGCCGGCCGTGCCCGGTTCCATGATGATGGGGCCGCGCACCTATCTGAACATCAACGATGGCAAGCGCGACCGCACCGTGCTGTTTGGCGAGCTGGAAACGCGCCATGATGCGCGCTGGACGAGCGTACTGGGCTTGCGCGGCGAATCCGTGCGCATGGATGCGGGCGACGTGCAATCGTACGGCACCAATATGATGAACATGCCGGACCTGATGGCCGCCAAGGCCTTCAATGCGCGCAGCCGCAGCCAGCGCGACACGAATATCGATGCTTCGGCGCAAGCTACCTTCACGCCGGATCTTGCCAGCAGCTATGAATTCGCGCTGGCGCGCAAGGTGCGCTCGCCCAACCTGTACGAGCGTTATTCCTGGGGCCGCGGCTCGATGGCCATGACCATGACCAACTGGTTTGGCGACGGCAACGGCTATGTGGGCAGTATCGACCTGAAACCCGAGACGGCTTATACGGCGGCATTCACGGCCGACTGGCATGGCGGCGGCGAGGAGGGCTGGTTCCTGCGCGTCAATCCTTATTACAGTAAGGTCGATAATTACATCGACGTCGACGTGCTGGCGTCTTTCCATCCGTACATGAAAATGGGCGCCAACGGCAACTTGCTGCGCTTTGCCAACCACGACGCCAAGTTGTATGGCGCCAATCTGGCGTGGCAGTTGCCGCTGGCCAGCAGCGCGCGCTGGGGCCGCTTCATGGCGACGGGCAATGCCGCTTACACGCGGGGCAAGCGCAGCGATGGCGGCGACCTGTACCGCATGATGCCGTTCAACGCCTTGCTGGCCGTCGAGCACAAGCTGGGCGCCTGGAGCAGCCGCATCGAAACGAAGATCGTGGCCCGCAAGGACAAGGTCGATGCCCGCCGCTTCGAGCCGGAGACGGGCGGCTATGCGCTCGTCAACTTGCGCAGCAGCGTGGCATTGAACAAGATGGCCAGCCTGAGCGCCGGTGTGAGCAACCTGTTCAACCGCGCGTATGCGGACCCGCTCGGTGGCGTGTATCTGTCGGGCTTGAAGGCGAACGGCGGCGCGCTGCAAGCCTTGCCGGCCGAGGGCCGGTCGATTGATCTGGGGCTGCAGCTGACGTTCTAAGCGCAATGGCGCCTTCCAGCTGCCGTTGCGGCGGGTGGAAGGCGCCTGCCGAACTCACCGCATAGGCGAAAGCCAGGTGGTCGTGACAATGTGCGTATGTTTCTTCTTGGTAATTTGTTATGCTGCATGGCGTCCTGTTGCCGGCATGTGCCGTCCAGGTGCGATAGCGAGGCCTGTGCGGGTAGGAAGCTGGTTCCGTGCCGTGTAAACCGTAAGGAGATAAGTATTTTCCCCCGTAAACTGCTTGGCGAAGATGCCGCCGCCATCGTGCTATCCCTGACTGTTGTCGCGTATGTGATATCGCTGTTCTTGACGGCAATCGTGGACTCCCACGAAGTCTTGCTGGGTGGGGGCGTATTATTGCTCGGCTGGTTAGGCCCGTTGGCTGGCAGTTTTGCCTGGTTTGCCAATCCGCTGCTTATTTTTGCCATGTACTTCTCGAAAGACAAGCCCAGTGCCGCCAAGGTGGCCACCTTTTTTGGCTTTGCGCTGGCACTGACAGCCTTTGGCATCAAGACAATTCCTAGTGATAATGGTTCCTATGAAGTGCTGGGATTCGGTGCCGGATGCTATCTTTGGCTGGCCTGTTTTCCAGCCGTGTTCATCGCATCGTTCTTGAGCAGCAGAAAATCCAGGGCTCTTGCCCCTGGCGACTAGCCTGTTTTTTTTCTGTCGCGGCATCACAGATGATCTGTGGTCATCCATCGCCTGAGCAAGCATCGTTTGCCAGCGGCG
The DNA here is from genome assembly GCF_013372745.1 of Janthinobacterium sp. BJB401. NCBI lineage: Bacteria > Pseudomonadati > Pseudomonadota > Betaproteobacteria > Burkholderiales > Oxalobacteraceae > Janthinobacterium > Janthinobacterium sp. BJB401. Next base: position 15,742 of record NZ_JABXFH010000055.1, read on the forward strand.
CCTGGATGCGGTCTAATCATGGCTTGTTCCTTGACGAGCTTGCCATGCTGCCCACTTCCGCCATCGCCGCGCTGCGCGAAAAATTTCCCCTGATTACAGAATTGATGGCCTTGCAGCCCTTGAGCTGGTTCAATCCCGCCATCGCGCCGGCGGCCGAGGCCTTGAATGACGTGGGCTTGACGGCGGCTGACGTGGCCGACGCCAGCGCGCGCCTGGCACGCTTTGCGCCCTATCTGGCCAGGGCCTTTCCGGAAACGCAGGCCGCCGGCGGCATCATCGAGTCGCCCGTCGTGCCACTGCCGGCCATGCAGGCGGCGCTGGGTTTAACATTAGACGTGATGAGCGCTCAGCTATGGCTCAAGCAGGATAGCCATTTGCCCATTTCCGGCTCCATCAAGGCGCGCGGCGGCATTTATGAAGTGCTGAAACATGCGGAAATGCTGGCGCTCGATGCTGGCTTGCTGAAGGAGGGCGATGATTACAGCCTGCTGGCCAGCGACGCCGTGCGCGCCTTCTTTGGCCAGTATGCGATCGCCGTCGGCTCCACGGGCAATCTCGGCTTGTCGATCGGCATCATGAGCGCGCGCCTGGGCTTTCGCGCCACCGTGCACATGTCGGCTGACGCGCGCCAGTGGAAGAAGGACAAATTGCGCAGCCATGGCGTTACCGTCGTCGAATACGCGACCGACTACAGCGTGGCCGTGGAAGCGGGACGCAAACAGGCGGAAAACGATCCGACTTGCCACTTCGTCGACGATGAAAACTCGCACGATCTGTTCCTCGGCTATGCGGTGGCTGGCCAGCGCCTGAAAGCCCAGTTCGTGACACTTGGTGTCGCGGTCGATGCGCAGCACCCGCTGTTCGTCTACCTGCCGTGCGGCGTGGGCGGCGGCCCCGGCGGCGTTGCCTTCGGCTTGAAGCTGGCCTTTGGCGACGATGTTCACTGTGTGTTCGTCGAGCCGACCCACTCGCCGTGCATGCTGCTGGGCGTGCACACGGGCTTGCACGAGGGAATCAGCGTGCAGGAAATCGGCATCGACAACCTGACGGCCGCCGATGGCCTGGCCGTGGGACGCCCGTCCGGCTTCGTTGGGCGCGCCATGCAGCGGCTGGTCGACGGCTACGCCACCGTCACGGATGAAGAACTGTACCGCTTGCTGGCGACGCTGGAGCAAACGGAGCAGCTGCGCCTGGAACCGTCGGCCGTGGCCGGTTTCGCCGGCATCCAGCACGTGCTGGCCGCGCCGCAGTACCAGGCGACGCTGGCACGCGCCACGCATCTGGTGTGGGGCACGGGCGGCAGCATGGTGCCGCAGGCGGAAATGGACGCCTACGTGGCGCGTGGCCGCGCGCTGCTGGCGGCCGGAGCCGCCTGATGCCGGCCGGCGCGGCGCTCACGACAACGCTGACGGCCAGCCAGTTCGCCAACCTGCACACCTTTCTCGTGGCGGCGCGCCATGCCAGCTTTGCGCTGGCGGCGCAGGAACTGGCGCTCACGCCCAGCGCCGTCAGTCATCGCATCGCGCGGCTGGAAAGCAGCCTGGGCTTGCGGCTGTTCCAGCGCCTGACGCGGCAAGTCAAGCTGACGGCCGACGGCGAACGCATCTTTGCCGCGCTGCAAATCGGCTGGGACAGCCTGCACGCGGCCCTGGCCGGCGGCGATGCGCTCACGGGCAGCATCACCGTGCATGCGCGCCCGTCCATCGCCCAATGCTGGCTGGTGCCGCGCCTGGCAGGTTTTACGGCGCAGTATCCGGACGTGTCGATTGACTTGCGCGTGGGCAACGATAGCGTGGATTTTCGCGCCGGCCAGGTCGACCTGGCCTTGCATTATGGCGACGGCAGCTTTCCCGGCCTGGCCTCGCGCAAGCTGATGGGCGAATGGCTGGCGCCCGTGTGCAGCCCGAATTATGCGCGCCAGCATGGCTTGCCGGATGCGCCACACAACCTGCCACGCGCCACGCTGCTGCACGACACCCTGGCCTGGCCCGCCTGCGCGCCCGATGCCGAGTGGCGGCTGTGGCTGGACGGGCAGGCGCCAGAGGTGAGTTTGCCCGCGCGCAGCCTGCGATTCGACCGCGCCGACCTGTGCGCGCAGGCGGCCATCCACCATGCGGGCGTGGCCATGGGCCGGCGCCAGCTGGTGCAGCCGTGGTTGGATAGCGGCCGGCTGATCCTGCCGTTTGGCGGGTTTGCCTTGGCCAGCCCGCAGGCGTATTACCTAGTGCACAGCGGGCGCGCCGCGCTGCCGGCAAGAGTGCAGGCCTTGTTCGACTGGCTGCTGGGGCAGGCAATTTGATACACTGCGCGCCTTGTTCAAGAACGCGCACGAAGGAAGCACCATGCACGCATCATCTCCATTGACCTCCACGCCGCCACAGGAACTGCGAACGTATGCGCTCGCCTGCCTGCTCGAACCGGACCCGGCGACCAAGGTGGCAATGGTGGCGGCCATGGCCGAAGCGCAGCTTGCGCTCGATACGCATGCGCCGCTGGCGCCGACCGGCCCCGTGCCAGGGCGTCCCGAGCGTCCGGAACTGGTGCCGCCGCGCCTGGTGGGACGGCGTTCGATGATCACACCGGAAGGACGCGCCATGCTGGTCCACGCGCTGGCGCATATCGAATTCAATGCGATGAACCTGGCCCTCGACGCCCTGTGGCGCTTTCCGGATTTGCCCTTTGATTACTATACGGACTGGCTGCGCGTGGCGAAGGAAGAAGCCACGCACTTTGCCATGCTGCAAGCGCACTTGCAGGTGCTGGGCCACACGTATGGCGACTTCCCCGGCCACGACAGCCTGTGGGAAATGGTCGACAAGACGCGCGGCGACGTGCTGGCGCGCATGGCGCTGGTGCCGCGCACCTTGGAAGCGCGGGGCCTGGACGCGATTCCGCCGCTGCGCGCCAAGCTGGCGCAGGCGGGCGACATGGCCGCCGCCGCCATCCTCGACATCATCCTGCGCGATGAAGTGGGGCATGTGGAGATCGGCAACCGCTGGTACGGCTATCTGTGCGATCAAAGGGGCCTGGAGCTGCGCGCTACCTATGCCGAGCTGGCGCTGCGCTACGAAGCGCCGACCCTGCGCGGCCCGTTCAACCTGGAAGCGCGGCGCCGGGCGGGCTTTTCGGAGCTGGAACTGTCCGATCTGCCCGCCTGACCTTGCTTACGGATGGGCCGTGATGCTGATGTGCCAGTGGCTCAGGTGTCCCGCCTCGATGTGCACCTTTGCCGGCTTGGTCCAGGTACCAGCGCCGGGGATATGGTCGCTTGGGGCGGCGGAAAAACGCCCGTCGACAAGGGCCAGCTTGATGAAGCTGGGGCCGATGTAGATGACGCGCGTGCTGGCCGGCGCCGCTTCCAAGTCCAGCATGGCGCGGTTCGCCGCGATCCACGCCAGCAGGGCGGCCAGTTTCGGCTTTTGCGCGGGGTTGGCCACCACTTCCGCCTTCGCGGCATTGATCAGCTGGTGAATGGCGGCGCCATCGTTCTGGCCGCCCAGCGCGTCCGTGTAGCCGCCCGCGCCGTCCGCGTAGCGCAAGTCGATCTGCTGGCCGTCGCTGTGGCCGCTGTGGCCGAGGATGGAACGGCCCGTTGCCGTCTGCGTCACGTGCTGGCCGCTGATGTCGTCGAAACGGTAGGGCTTGCCCGCCAGCCAGGCGATGGCCAGGCGCGTGGCCCAGGAATCGCCGCCCGCATCGCGCGTGCCGTAGCGCCGCGCCGCCAGCGCCGCCTCGTCGTTGGCCAGGTACAGTGGGGTGTAGGCCGTGTCGCCCTTGAACTCCACTTGCCCCCCTTCGGCCGGGTCGGAGCTGGCATCGACATTGTCGATGCTGCCTTTCAGGCGCAAGGTGACGACGGCCTTCTTGTCGAGCTTGGCGCCGGCAAAGGCGGGCAGCACCAGGCTGGGGAATTTCACTGTGCCGGCAGTCTTGGTATTCGTCTGGGACAATAAATTCTCCGTGCTGAAGGCGGGATCGCCGCCGCCCGACGAGATGCCGATGTTGACTTCCGTAATCGTCGCCGCCGCCGGCGTGTAGTGCAATTCCAGCGGCAAGGTGTGCGTGGCCGTGGCCGTTCCTTGCGACACGGATACATACGGCCCCGCCAGATTGCCCGTCAGCTTGATCGGCTGCAGCACGGGGTGGGCGGCCTGGTTCGGCGAGCTGAACTTCGCCAGCGTCACCTTCAAACCCTTGCAGGCGAGGCTCAGTTCCACCGTCGTCACGGTGGCCAGGGCGCTGTCGCCGATATTCGTGGCGCTGACGTTGCCGCCCAGGCTCAAGGCTCCCGCCTCGGTTTGCTTGCTGACGTCGACGCACTCCGTCCTGACGATGGTGCCTTGCGTGAAGTGCGTCTGGTTGACGGCGCCCGTGGCGGCCAGGTTGACGCCGGGCAGCCCCGTCACGGCGTACGACCAGGTATCGTTGTACTGGCTTTGCGCCGTCGTGTAGGTGGGATACTCGGCCGTGCTGACGGTGATTTTCACGCCCACGTTTTTCGTGCCCTTCGGTACCGTGAAGGCGACGGGCGTCGTGATGGTCTGGTTTTGCGCGGCCGCCGTGGCCGTGAACGTCTTGCTGCCCTCGTCATCCTGCGGCGTGGCGTCGCCCGCAGCGCGGGAGCCGGCGGGCACTTCGCGCGCGCGCGGCCCGGCGCCATCCTGCGTGACGCTGCCCGCCGCATAGGTCTTCGCCTCGGCGCGCAGGGCCAGGCCGGCCCCGTACGGGTAGACGATGCCGACGTTGACGCTGCTGCTGTTCTCAAACACGACGGCGCTGACGCTGACCACGTTCGGGTGGACGAGATCGTTCAAGGTCAGCTGGTAGGTATCGGGCAGCACGCCATCGAAGTGAAAGGCGCCCGTGGCGTCGACCACGGCCACCTGGCGCTGGTGGTTGTTATAGCCGGCCAATAACATTTTCTTGCCGGCCAGCCCCGTGGCATTGCCGCCTGCCGGCGTGCGCAACTGTCCTTGCAGCACGATGCCGGACTTGATGACGATCAAGGCATAGCTGGCCGTGAATTCACCATCCTGCGAGACGAAATTGAGGTTCAGGTCATAACTGCCGTTGGGCAAAGATGCCAGCAGTTGCTGCATGGCCGTGGCGCTGATGCTGAAGGTGCCGCTGGACGCATCGAACGTCCAGTAGGCTTTGAGGCTGATGGCCAGGCCATTCGGGGTCGACAGCAGGCCGTCGCTGTCATCCTGCAGCGCCATGGGGGCCGCGCCCATCAGGCGCAATCCCAGGGCGCCCGGCTGCAGGCGGTTGTTCGGCCCCAGTCCCGTGATGGCCAGCACGGGCGCCGCGGAAGGCAGGTTGCCATCGTCGTCCGGCTCCACATAGGTTTCCACGGCCGTGGGCAGTGCCGTCTGGATCAGCAAGTCCAGCGTGGTGGTCTTGCCGCCCTTGCTGAGGGTAAATTGCGCGTGCTGGTCCACGCCCGTGTCGCCGGGCGTGGAAAAGCGCAGGCTGCCGTCCTGCAGCAGCACGTCCGTGACGGCGCCGCTGGTCTTGACGCTGTCGGCGCCGTCGGAAAAGCCCAGCCCGGCCAGCGGCAGCACGACCACTTGCGCGGGCCGCACGGGGGCGAGGACGATGCCGGCGCCGGTGCTGAAGGTCCACGTCAGACCGGCGCTCTGGAAGGGGATGTTGCGCTCGATGCGCAGGGTGATGGTGTCGGTGGGCGTGACGGTGGCGCCCGCGCCGATGTTGCCGGCCAGCACCTCGCCATCGATGATGGTGCTGCCCGCAGGGGCACTGGCCAGCACGGCTTGCACATTACTGGCCGTCTCGCCGCCATTGTTGCGGATGTGCACGCGATAGGTGTAGTCCCAGGCCGTGCGGCTGACGCGCTGCTCGGCCACTTTTTCCAGCAAGGTCACTTCCAGGTCTCCGGCGGCCTGGGCGGTGGTGCTGGTCGCGGCGGCGGCCAGCATGACCTTTGGCGCGGGTGCTTGCGTGGGATCGTTCGGACCGCCGCAGGCGCACAGGCCCATTGCCAGCCCTGTGGCCAGCGCGGCGCACGCCAGTTGCCGGCGCCGCAGGCAGGCCATGGCCAGTATGCCCGCCAGCAACAGCCATGGGGTGGAGGGCAGGGCGACGGCGGCCGGCTGCGTGCTGCCCGCCTCGAGCTCGATGAACGAGACGGGGTCGAGGATGGAAAACGGCTGGGCGCCGGGGCTGCCCGCGCCCAGGTAATCGAAGGTGACGGAAAAGCCCGTGGCCGTGGCGCCGGGCGCGATGCCGCCGGCCAGCGCCAGCGCGTCGAGGTAGCCCTCACCTGGAATGGCTGGGTCGGGCTGCACCAGCAGCACGTCCCAGCCTGGCAGCGTGGAGATGCTGTGCAGGTTGGCGTACTGGCCCACGCTGAAGAACAAGGTGAATTCCTCGATGGGAATGGCAAGCGTGGTATTGCTGACCGTATAGTCGTAGCGCCACTGGGTGCCGCCCAGCGATGTTGCCGTGTAGCCGATGCTGGTGGCGTGCGCGGCAGACATCACACATAGCAGCAGCGCCAGCAGCGCCTGTTTGATAAAGCTCATGATCGTTCCCCCGTTGACTGGCGCCAAGCGTGCCCAGGCAGGAGGTCAAGCAGGAAGCGTTCCTGTATTAATTGTGCTGTAAAAACAAGGGCTTGGCGGATGCGGGCGGGAGCAGGTGTCAAATCTGCCGACACGGGTCTTTATGGCTGAGTCTGTCAGCGCTGTCCTACCCGTCTTGTCGAAACTGTCTGATTGTATGCCTTGCGGAAACACGCGATGATCGTGTCCATGCTGAAACAGCCAACCAGTCCGACGGAGTATGCGATGCAAAAGCCAGGCCAGTCCCTCCACGTGAACAAGCCTTTCCTGCTGATCTGCCTGTTTACCTTCTCGACCCTGGCGGCCACCTGGATGACGACGGTCGAGGCGCCGGCCAGCGACGCCGCGCCGGCGCCCGTGGCGCGCGATGCTGGCCACGGCGCCTTGCCCATCTGCAGCAGCGACGCCCTCACACTGTCGGTACGCTGCCAGCCGCAGCCCGCGCGCCAGGCTTGAGCGCACCCTGCAGCCGCTGCTGCAGCAAGGCCAGCACGGCCGCTTCTTCCGGCGCCAGCGCCTGTAAATCGTCCTGCATCTGCTGCCGCGCCCGCGCGCGCATGCCTTCCAATAAACTGCCATCCAGATACGATTCCAGCACGGCGGGGTGCACATAGCACTTGCGGCAGATCGTCGGCGTGTTGCCCAGCTTTTTCGCCACGGACTCGATCGCCTGCACGATGTTTTTCTTCGCTTGCGCATCGGAATCGACCTGTTCGAACGCCTGCAGGGCCAGCGCGGCCAGCAGGGTGCCGGACCAGGTGCGGAAATCCTTGGCCGTGTAGTCTTCGCCCGTCACCTCGCGCAGGTAGTCGTTGACGTCGCCCGAATCGACGCCATGGCGCGCACCGTCCTCATCGACATATTGAAACAGTTCCTGCCCCGGCAGTTCGCGCATGCGCTGCAGCACCCTGGCCAGGCGCCGGTCGCTCAGGCGGATATCGTGGCGCACGCCGCTCTTGCCCTTGAAGTGAAAGGCCACGGCGCTGCCGTCGACCTGCACATGGCGCGTGCGCAGGGTGGTCAGGCCGAACGATTTGTTTGTGCGCGCGTATTCTTCGTTGCCGATGCGCATCATTGTCAATTCCAGCAGGTGCACGATGGTGGCCAGCACTTTTTCACGGGGCAAGCCCGGCAGCTGCATGCCGCGCGCGACGGCGGCGCGGATGGCGGGCAGGGCGCGGCCAAAGCTGAGCATGCGCTCGTATTTCACTTCGTCGCGCACCTGGCGCCAGCGCGCATGGTAGCGGTATTGCTTGCGGCCGCGCGCGTCGCGTCCCGTCGCCTGCAGGTGGCCGTTCGCGTGCGGGCAGATCCACACGTCCGTCCAGGCCGGCGGTATGGCCAGCGCCTTGATGCGCGCCAGGGTGGCGGCATCGCGCAGGATCTGGCCGTCCCCGTCGCGGTAGCGGAACTTGCCGGGCTTGCCCAATCGGGCGATGCCGCTTTGGTGGTCGCCCGTGTAGCGCAGGCCGGCCGCGCGGGCCGTGGTGGTGGCGGATATTTCCATGGATATAAGGTACCTTGCACACCGCGCACCTGCCGCGCCGTTATGCTAAGGTGCGCATTCGTAACGCCGTGCGCGGCACAGACAGGAGCAGCAGATGTTTGGCAGAAAAAAGAATCTGGAAGAAGACCACGCCCCCCAGGCCGACAAGCAGTATGAAAAGAAATACACGGATGACAGCTTCTGGGACAAGGTCGTTAAGTTCGCCAAGACGGCGGGACGCGAAGTCATCGAAAAAGCCCTGTGGCTGTACTACGCGGCGCAGCAGCCGAATACGCCGCTGTGGGCCAAGACGGCCATCTATGGCGCGCTCGGCTATTTCATTTCGCCCATCGATGCGATTCCCGACATCACGCCCGTGGTCGGCTATGCGGATGACCTGGCCGTGCTGGCGGCGGCCGTCGCCACGGTCGCCACCTACATCACGGCCGAGGTCAAGGAACGGGCCGCCGAAAAACTGCGCGGCTGGTTCGGCGCCTAGCCAGCAGGAGCGGGCTGGCCCGGCTGGCCCGCTTGTCCCTTGACGGCGTTGCGGTACTTGGCCCTGGCCTCGGCCCGCTTGACCGCCTCGCTGGCGATGTTCTGTGCCTTGATGCGGGCTTTTTCACTCTTGCTGCGCTGTTGCGCCACGTCCTTGTTGCCGATGCGGTTCGTCATGCTGGTCTCCTCGTTGAGTGTCAAGTCTGACCAGCACAGCATACTTTCTTGCTTGTACGCTACCGTGCGCCCGCTCACACAAGCGGCATGCCTACCGCGCCAGCACGCCGCTGCCGCCATGGGCCAGCAGGCGCAGCACGACTTCTTTCTGGAATGAACGAAACTCCTTGTCGGCACTGACGTTGGCGAAGGCCAGCACGGCTGTCTTGCTGGCGCGGTCGACGCAGACGACGGACGCGGCGCCCGGGTCGCCGCCGCTGTGCGTGGCCAGCGGCCGGCCATCGACGTCGCGCAGCAGCCACACCAGGGCTTGCCGCACGGATGCATCGGCGGGCGTGACGGCGGCCGCTTGCGGCGCGAAAAACAATTGCAAGGTGGCGTCCTGCAGGTAGCGGTGGCCATCGACCCGGCCGTTATTGCTGAAGATGGCCAGGAAACGGGCGAAGTCATGCGCCGAGCTGCGCAGCAGGCCGGCCGGCCAGTCCGGATAGCCGACGGGCGGCAGCACTTGCAGGCCCGGTTCCTTGTGCGCATACGGCTGGGCCACGACGGCGCGCCGCGGCAAGCCAGCCAAATTCCAGGCCGTGCTGTCCATGCCCAGCGGTTCGAACAGGTGCTCGTGTGCAAAGGCGTCGAGGCCGTCGGGGTTCAAGCGGCCCACCAGATAGCCGAGCAGGGCGATGCCGACGTTGCTGTAGCGCCATTCCGTGCCGGGCCGGGCGGCAAACGACACGTCCGCGTCATACCAGGCGCCGCCGCGCGACAGATAGCCCTTGACGAAGTCGCGCAGCGGCAATCGCGGGTCGCCCTGCACGGCAAAGGCCGTCGTTTTTTCGTACACGGCGTCGGAAATGCCCGAGGTGTGGCTCAGCAAGTGCCGAAAGGTGATGGGCACGTCGGGAAACTTCGGATGCATGAGCGGGAAGTCCAGATAGGCCGCCACCTTGTCGTCGAGCTGGAAGGCGCCCTGTTCCAGCAGCATCATGACGGCCGTGGCCGTGACGAGCTTGCTGACGGAGGCGACATGGAACACCGTGTTGGCATCGGCCTTCTTGCCGCCCTGGATGTCGGCCCAGCCATAGCCGCGCGCGAAAATGGTCTGTTCGCCGCGCACCACGGCCACGCTCATGCCCGGCGTTTCCGTGCGGGCCAGGCCGTCGCGCATGAAGCCGTCAAATTCCGTTTCCCACGCCAGCCTGGCCGGATCGGTGGCGCAGCCCGTTTGCAGCAGGGCCAGTGAGACGCCCAGTCCCAGCACACTTCGTCGTTTCATTGCTTCTCTCTTTTGCCATTTTTAATGATCTTAACAATATTTCTGCCCGCCATAGGGGCAATTGACAAAACATTGCTGTGCAGCAATGACAAAGGGGTCGCCGGCGCCTATTTGCATCCGTTATTTGCGCCAATAGCGTTCCAGCAAAGGCTTGACCGTCAGGCCGTGCGCGACGATGGACAGGATGACGACGACCAGGGTGATGTCGGCCAGTTCGCGCGCCAGGGGGCGCGGCAAGCCATGCGCGATGGCATAGCTGAGGTAGTACAGCGAACCGATGCCGCGCACGCCGAACCAGGCGGCCAGCCCGCGCAGGCGCACGCTGGTGCCCGAGGCCAGCAAGCCGAGCATCACGCTGGCCGGGCGCGCCACCAGCAGCAGGAACAGGGCCACGCTCCACGCCTGCCAGCTCCAGGCGGCGGCCGTGACGGCGCCGCCCAGCAGCAGCACCAGGGTCAGTTCGGACAGGCGTTCCAGGTGTTCCTTGAAGACGAGCGATTCGCCGCTGACGGTCAGCGGCACGTCGCTGTCGTGCGGCCTGGCGGCGGACACGGCGTGGGTGTCCTCGGCCTGCAGCAAGCCTTGCCGGTCTTTCGGTGCGCCGGCCAGCCGCAGTTCCGTCTGGCGCAAGGCCACGCCGGCAAAGAACACGGCCAGAAACCCCCACGCGTGCAGCCACGTGGCCAGGCCATACACGAGGGCGATCAAGCCCAGGGCCGCCAAGTCGTCCAGCATCGCGTGTTTCGGCTCCTTGGCGCGCACCTGCCAGCCCAGCCAGGCCAGCAGCGCGCCGCCGGCCGCGCCCAGGGCGATGGCGCCCGCGCTGGCCCAGACCAGATCGCGCCACAGCCAGGTGGCGCCGTGCGGTCCCAGTTCATGCAGGCCCAGCAAGCCCAGGCCCAGCATGACGAAAGGAAAGCCGCTGCCGTCGTTCATGCCCGCCTCGCTGGTCAGGATGAAGCGTAATTGCTCGCTGTCGCCCGCATGGCGCAGCTGCACGTCGGTGGCCAGCACGGGGTCGGTGGGCGCGAGGATGGCGCCCAGCAGCACGCCCGCGCCCAGGGGCAGGCCCAGCACCCAGTAGGCGAACGCGGCCACCAGGGCCACGGAAATGGCCATCGACAGCCACGCCAGGCGCAGCGAGGGCAGCCAGCGCGCCAGGCTGAACGGCACGGGCATCTTGACGCCGGCGGAAAACAGGGAGATGAGGACGGCGATTTCCGTCAGGGTTTCCAGCAGGGGTGCTTGCTGCACCAGGTCGAACGAAAACAGGCCAAGGAACATGGGGCCCAGCAGCAGGCCCACGCCCAGGTAAGCCATGGCCGAAGTCAATGGCAGGCGCGCGATGCTGTCGGCGCCCAGGCCGCGCGCCAGCATCAGGCAGCCGATCAGGATGAACCAGGCGGTGGTGCTCATGCGCCCTATTCTAGCGGCGCGCGGGCCAGGGCAGCGCGCCGCAGGTTTTTTTTATGCTTTGTGCAGCGACACGCTGTCGTTCTGCGCCTGCATGCCATGCAGTTCGATGGGGTCGTGCGTGGAGCGCAAGCGGGGCAGGCCGTGCGGATAATGGGTGGTGATAAAGGCCAGCATCTGCTCGCGCACGATGCAGCGCAATTCGAACGCCGTGCCTGAATCTACCGCGCTGATGAGGAAGCGTACGCGCACGGCCCGCTCGTTGGAATCCGTCGCCTGCACCGTGCAGACGCGGCCATCCCATTGCGTGGCGGATTCGCAGATGCGCGCCAGTTCCGCGCGCAGCGGTTCGAGCGGGATGCTGAAATCGAGCCACAGGAACACCGTGCCCAGCAGTGTGGACGAGCTGTGCGTCCAGTTCTCGAACGGATTTTCAATGAACCATTGCAGCGGCACGATCAGGCGCCGCTCGTCCCACACGCGCACGACGACATACGTGCCCTTGATTTCCTCGACCTTACCCCATTCGCCATTGACGATCAGCACGTCATCGATGCGGATCGGTTGCGAAAACGCAATTTGCAGCCCAGCAATGAAATTGCCGAGCACGGGGCGGGCGGCGATACCGGCCACCAGGCCCGCCACACCGGCCGAGGCCAGCAGGCTGGCGCCGATCTGCCGCGCGCCGGGCAGGGTCAGCAGCACGAAGGCCAGGCCCAGGATCACGACGATGGCGTGTGCGCTGCGCGTGAGCACGCGGGCCTGGGTGATCAGGCGGCGCGCGCGCAGGTTGTCGGCCACATCGACGGGATTGACTTCGGAAATCGTGATGGAGAGGGCCTGGATGCATTGCATGGCCAGCCAGGTCAGCGCGATGATCAGCGCCACGCTGGCCATGTGCGACATGGCGACCAGTCCCGGCGTATCGTCGGGCGCGCCGGCCAGCACCATGCGCAAGCCGAAGACGATCACGCACAGCTGGCTGGCGCGGAAGGCCACGCGCGTGGCGTTGGTGGTGAACGGTCGGCCATTGGCCAGTCTTTTCAGTAGGCTGATGCCGGCCCGGTGCACGCCGATGGCGACCACGGTGACGAGCAGGGCGGAAACGAGCACGGTCAGCGCCGAGCGCAGCGGGCCTCCCATCAGCGAGTGGAACGTGCTGAGATCCATAGGCGAAAACTCCTTGTGTATTGGTGAAATGGATGTCGGAAGCGGGTATTTTACGGGCAGATGGCGTAACGGGGGCGTGCGTTGCCGTACGGATAAGACTTGCGTCAAGGTGGATACTGGACGAAATTGCTGCGCTGCGCCATGTCACGTTGACGTTTCAATACGGAAAACAAACGGGCGTCGCCGCATTGGAAACATAGTCATACTTGCCATGCTTTTTGTTTTTGCAAAGGAAAACGATGATAGTACGATCACTCCGAATGTCCTTGCGCTTCATCCTGCCACTGGCCCTGGTGCTGGGACTGTTTGCCTATATCGTAGTACCCCTGCTCGACAACATCACCCTGCGCTGGTACGTGCGCGACCTCGACAGCCGGGCAGAATTGCTCGCTGGAACCCTCCGGCCCTCGCTCACCGAATACCTGCCCGCGCAAGACGCCACCCGCATCAGCGAACTGTTCCAGGGCGCCACGCGCGACGAACGCCTGATCGCCATCGGCTTTTGCGACAACGCGGGCCACTTGCTGTACCAATCCGCGCAATACCCGCCTTCCATCGGCTGCTGGAGCACGCCTCCCACGGGCGGCCTGTACAAATCCCTGGCGCAATTGCCGCAAGGGCAAGTCCATCTCAGCGAAACGCCCGTGATGCAGGATGCATCGCAGCTGGGCCGTCTGGTGCTGGTGCAGGACATGAGCTTTGTCGAGCGCCGCAATACCGATACCAAACGTTTTATCTTTGCCTTCCTGGCCGTGCTGGCCGTGCTGATTTCCCTGATGACCGTGTTCGTGGCGCACCTGAGTTGGCGCGGCTGGCTGGCTGCCGTCAAGGATATTTTACGGGGCGAGTTGCTGCCGAAGAGTAATGGCGCAGTGGCCGCTGCCGCACCCGCCGCCGCGCCCGCGCCACCGCCGGAAATGCAGCCGCTGATCGGCGACTTGCGCGAATTGCTGCAGGAATACCACCTGGAACGCCAGGGCGATAACGGCTGGTCGTCCGACTGGACGCCGGACAAGCTGCGCGCCTTGCTGGAAGCGGACTTGCAGGGCGACCAGGTGCTGGTCGTGTCGAACCGCGAGCCGTACATCCACACCAAAACGGAAGATGGAATAGCGGTGCAGCGCCCGGCCAGCGGCCTGGTGACGGCCGTGGAAGCCGTGATGCGCGCCTGTTCCGGCACGTGGATCGCGCATGGCGCCGGTTCCGCCGACCGCGAGACGGTCGATAAACTCGACCACGTGCCCGTGCCGCCCGACAACCCCAGCTATACCTTGCGCCGCGTGTGGCTGACGGACGAGGAAGAGCAGGGCTACTATTATGGTTTCGCCAATGAAGGCATGTGGCCGCTGTGCCATATCGCCCATGTGCGCCCCGTGTTCCGCTCGTCCGACTGGGAGCAGTACGTGAAAGTCAACCGCCGCTTCGCCGACGCCGTGATCGCCGAAGCGAAGACGGACAACCCCGTCGTGCTGGTGCAGGATTACCATTTTGCCTTGCTGCCGCGCATGGTGCGCGAAGCCTTGCCGAAGGCGACGATTATCACCTTCTGGCATATCCCCTGGCCGAACTCGGAATCGTTCGGCATCTGTCCATGGCGTGAAGAAATCCTCGACGGCTTGTTGGGCAGCACGATTCTCGGTTTCCATACGCCATTTCACCGCAAGAATTTCCTGGAAACGGTGGACCGCTACCTGGAAACCCGCATCGAACCGGAAGCGTCGACGATTTCCTACGGCGGCGAGATGACGCAGGTCGAGGATTATCCGATTTCCATCGCCTGGCCGGAAGACAATCCGGCGCAGCCCGACGTGGCCACGTGCCGCGCGCAAATCCGCAGCGAACTGGGCGTGGCGCCCGACCACTTGCTGGGCATCGGCGTGGACCGCCTCGATTACACGAAAGGCATCGTCGAGCGCTTCCAGGCGGTCGAGCGCATGCTGGAACAGCAGCCTGGCATGGTGGGCCATTTTACCTTCGTGCAAATTGCCGCCCCCAGCCGCGCTTCGCTCGATGAATATCAAAGTTTCGACGCCCGGGTGCGCAAGATGGTCGAGCGCATCAACCGCCGCTTCGGCAGCGGAGACTATGTGCCCATCCTGCTGAAAGCGGAGCACCATGGACAGGACGATTTGCAGCGCTATTTCCGCGCTTCCGAAGTGTGCATGGTGACGAGCTTGCATGACGGCATGAACCTGGTGGCCAAGGAATTCATCGCCGCGCGCGACGACGAGCTGGGCGTGCTGGTGTTGTCGCAATTCACGGGCGCCGCGCGCGAGCTGCACGAAGCGCTGATCATCAATCCCTACCACATCGAGCAGGGCGCCGACGCCCTGTACCGCGCCCTCGTGATGCCGCCCGTGGAGCAGCGCGAGCGCATGAAAAGCATGCGGGCCCGTGTGAAACATTTCAATGTCTACCGCTGGGCGGGGCGCATGCTGCTGGACGCGGCCCGTTTGCGCCAGCGCGACAAGGTCATGACCAAGATCGACGCCCACAGCCGCATCAAGCGGCGCAAGGGGATCTGATGGACGATACACCTGACGATAGTGCGGCTTTGCTGCAGCTGCTGGGTGCGCCCGGCAGCGCCGTCTTCCTCGACTTCGACGGCACCCTGGTCGACCTGGCGCCCACGCCCGACGGCGTGCGTCTGGAAGCGGGCGTGGTCGAAGCGCTGGCGCTGCTGGCCGAGCGACACGGCGGCGCGCTGGCCCTCATTTCCGGCCGTCCCATCGCCCAGATCGACGCCATGCTGGCGCCCTTGACCCTGCCGGTTGCCGGCGTGCACGGTGTGGAGCGGCGCGACGCCGATGGCGTGCTGCATGTGGCGGCCACGCCCGACGTCTCGCCCGTGCTGGCCCGCGCCCGGGCGCTGGCGGCGATATATCCCGGCTTGCTGGTGGAACACAAGCGCGGCGCCGTGGCCCTGCATTACCGGCTGGCGCCCGAACTCGAGCGATTGTGCGTACACGAAATGACGGCGGCCGTGCAAGCGTGCCCGGGGGTATTGCTGTTGCATGGCAAAATGGTCCTGGAAGCCAAGCCGGCTGCCACCGACAAGGGTGGCGCCATCGCCGCCTTCATGGTGGAGGCGCCATTCGCCGGCCGCCGTCCCGTGTTCGCGGGCGATGACACCACCGACGAGGCAGGCTTTGCCTTTGTACAACAAGCAGGCGGGCAGGGCGTGAAAGTGGGCAAGGGCCCCAGCGCCGCCACCCTGCGCCTGGCCAGCCCGGGCGCCTTGCGCACGGCGCTGCTGGCCGCGTCCGTATCCCCCTTCAAGGAGTAGCCGATGACAATATCCCCTGAACAAGCTTATGACGCCCCCGGCGGCGTGCCCGCGCAAGCGTCCCTCAACTGCGGCGTGGTGGGCAATTGCGCCTTCAGCGCGCTGATCGACCAGGCGGGGCAAGTCGTCTGGTCGTGCCTGCCCCGTTTCGATGGCGACCCGGTTTTCAACGGCCTGCTGGACGCCACGGAAAACGGCAGCGTGTGGGCCATCGACATTGAAAACTTTGCCCGCAGCGAGCAATTCTACGAGCCGAACACGGCCGTGCTGCGCACGCGGCTCTACGACACGCAGGGGCGCGGCGTGGAAATCACGGATTTCGCGCCCCGATTCCTCAGCCGCGACCGCATGTTCCGCCCGCTGATGCTGATACGCCGGGTGCGCCCGCTTGATCATGCCGTGCGCATCCGCGTGCGCCTGCGCCCCCGCTACGACTGGGGCAAACTGGCGCCGCAGATCACGCAGGGCAGCCACCACATCCGCTACGTGGGGCCGGAACAGACCTTGCGCCTGAACACGGATGTATCGCTCAATTATGTGCTGAGCGAAACGTATTTCGTGCTGGGCGGCACGGCCAATTTCCTGCTAGGGCCTGATGAAACCCTGGCTGGCGGCATCGACGAGACGGCGCGCATCTTCGAAAAGGAAACCATCAATTATTGGCGCACTTACACGCGCCGCCTGGCCGTGCCGCTGGAATGGCAGGACGTGGTCATCCGCGCGGCCATCACCTTAAAACTGTCTTTATATGAAGACACGGGCGCCATCATCGCCGCCATGACGACGAGCATCCCGGAAGCGCCCGGCAGCAGCCGCAACTGGGATTACCGCTACTGCTGGCTGCGCGACGCCTTCTTTGTCGTGCGCGCGCTGAACAGCCTGTCGGAAGTGGGCACCATGGAAGAGTATTTGCGCTGGCTGACGAATATCGTCGCCCGCTCGAAAGGCGGCCACATCCAGCCCCTGTACGGCATTGGCCTGGAAGAGCAGTTGCCTGAATCGACGCTCGACCACTTGCCCGGCTACCGCGGCAACGGCCCCGTGCGCGTCGGCAACCAGGCGCAGGAACATTTCCAGCACGATGTCTACGGCAATATCGTCCTGGGCGCGGCGCAGGCGTTTCTTGACCATCGCTTGTTCCACCGGGCGGGAAAAGCCGAGTTCGCCGCGCTGGAAGCCGTGGGCGACCAGGCCTTCAAACTGCACGCGGAGCCGGACGCGGGCATGTGGGAGCTGCGCACGCGGGCCAGGGTCCATACCTCGTCCATGCTGATGAGCTGGGCCGCCTGCGACCGCCTGGCGAAAGTCGCGCATAAACTGGGCTTGCCGGACCGCGCCGACCACTGGAACAGCCGCGCCGTGCTGATACGCGAGAGATTACTGCGCGAAGCGTGGAGCGAGGAGCGCCAGGCCTTCGCCGAAAGCCTGGGCGGGCGCGACCTCGACGCGTCCGTCCTGTTGATGGCGGAAGTCAACTTCATCGACCCCATGGACCCCCGTTTCATCGCGACAGTCGACGCGCTGGAAGCATCGCTGTGCGACGGCCCCTACATGCGCCGCTACGAAGCGCCCGACGACTTCGGCAAACCGGAAACGGCCTTCAACATCTGCACCTTCTGGCGTATCGACGCCCTGGCCCGCATCGGCAGGAAAGACGAAGCGCGCAAGATTTTTGAGACCATGCTGCTGGCGCGCAATCATCTGGGCTTGTTGTCCGAAGATACGCATCCGGTGACGGGCGAAATGTGGGGCAATTTCCCGCAGACGTATTCGATGGTGGGTCTCATCAACTGCGCGGTCAGGTTGTCGGCGCCTTGGGATAGCGCGGTTTAACCGTACCGTGTCATTCCGCGCCAGGTCATCACCCGCCTTGGTGCGCCAGAACACGAAATGCCGAATGGCATCTACACTGATCAATATGAAATATCGAGATGACGACCGAAAACGACATTTTAGCGACAATAAATGACAGCACTTTTCTTGAGACTGTTTTCCAGAAAGAGACTGATTGGGATGCTGCATTGTGCACCAGGGAATCTGCTGAGTTTGATGGCGCATGGTGTGCCAGCTACGAAAAAGTGAGCTCATCTTGTCCATCTGAAGGCGCCCAAGTGAAGGAGATCAGGGAGATCGCATTCAAGAAAGTGTATCAAGTCACTGAAAATGCCGACCTTGCTGGCTACGTGTCGGACGATATGGGCTTGATTGCGCAGGCATGCCAGAATAAAGTCGAGATCGACTTTATCGACAATCTCTGGAAAACCTATATGCGCGGAGAGTTTCCAACTTGAGTTGATACAGGCATGCTCGCGGCGCTCCTGCGACGCTATTTCAGTTGCCAGTTGCGCGCTCGCCACGTCCATACAATCGGCACTCCGCCGCCAGCGCCAGCAAATTCGGGTCGCGCTCGCGGCTGCTCAGCATCAGCAGGGTGATTTGCTGGTGCGAGCCGTAGCGTGCGTCCAGAGGGATCAGTTCGATGCGCGAGCTGAAGGCGCGCACGCGGCCGGGCAGCAGGCTGTAGCCGATGCCGCCGCTGACGAGGTTGATCAACGAGAAGATGTCGCCGACCCGCATGGCCGTATCGGGCACGAATCCTGCCAGGTCAAACGCGTGGTTGAAGCTTTGCGACGTGACGAAACCCTCGTTGAGGGTGACGAATTTATCGTTGCGCAGTAGTTGCAAGTCCACCGATGCGGCGCCCGCATACGGCGAGGCTAGCGGCGCGGCCAGGTAGACGTCGTCCTGGAACAGGGGCACGGACACCAGTCCTGCATGCTGTTCTTCCTCCTGCACGCCGACGATGATGGCGTCCAAACGTCCATCGGCCAGGCTTTGCAGCAGTTCGCGGTTCGATCCCAGGGTCAGGTCGATGTCGAGGCCGGGCCGGCGCAGCTTCAGGGCGATCACCAGCTGCGGGATGCAGTGCAGGGTCAAGGAATACAGCGAACCGATTTTCAGGCGCACGGGGTTGATGCCCGACATTTCGCGCACCTTGCGCACGCCTTCCTCGCACTCGGCCAGCGCGCGCCGCGCCGATTCGGCAAAGGTGTAGGCCGCATGCAGGGGGATCAGGCTGCGTCCCTCGCGCTTGAACAGGGGACAGCGCAAGCCGTCTTCCAGCGAGTGCAGGGCGCGGTGCACGCTGACCGTGCTCTGGCCCAGCGCGTCGGCCACCCGCGCCAGGTTGTTCAATTCCATAAAGCTGAGAAACACCTCGAGCTTTTTCAGCGTGATTTCTTCGTTGATGGCCATGATCACCGTGATTATCGTGAGTTCATTAACTTCAGGGTAATGAACATGGTAGCAGGTTGATTGTCGCGCCTCCGTTTTCACTCTATCGTCAAGGTTCGATAGCTCAATTCGGAGGCAAGATGTCAACCGCCACAGCAGCGCCAGCGCAGCGGCAAAAACAATGGGACACGCGTCGCACCGAGAAGCGCCGCCGCCTCGACGCCGTGCGCCAGTACGCGAGCGGCCCCGTGCTGCAGCAGGGCGACATGGTCGCCGTGCTCGAAGCGCTGCTGGCGCCGGGCGACCGCGTCGTCCTCGAAGGCAATAACCAGAAGCAGGCCGACTTCCTCGCCCGCATGCTGACCCAGGTCAACCCCGACAAGATCCACCATCTGCACCTGATCATGCCCAGCGTCAGCCTGCCCGAGCACCTCGACCTGTTCGAACGGGGTATCGCCCGCAAGCTCGATTTTTCGTTTGCCGGCACGCAAAGCCTGCGCATCGCCCAGTTCCTGCAGGATGGCTTGCTGGAAGTGGGCGCCATCCACACCTACATCGAACTGTATGCGCGCCTGTTCGTCGACCTCACACCCAACGTCGTCATGGTGGCCGGCTACATGGCCGACCGCCAGGGCAATCTGTACACGGGCCCCAGCACGGAGGACACGCCGACCCTGGTGGAATCGGCCGCCTTCCGCGACGGCATCGTCATCGCCCAGGTCAATCAGATCGTCGACGACGTCAGCGATTTACCCAGGGTCGACGTGCCCGGCTCGTGGATCGATTTCGTCGTGCAGTCCGATAAACCGTTCTTCATCGAGCCGCTGTTTACCCGCGACCCGCGCGTGATCAAGCCCGTGCACGTGCTGATGGCCATGATGGCGATCCGCGGCGTGTATGAAAAACACCAAGTGCAGTCGCTCAATCACGGCATCGGTTTCAATACGGCCGCCATCGAGCTGATTTTGCCCACGTATGGCGAGCAGCTGGGCCTGAAAGGCAAGATCTGCCGCAACTGGGTGCTCAATCCCCATCCGACCTTGATCCCTGCCATCGAGACGGGCTGGGTCGAGAGCGTGCACTGCTTCGGCGCGGAACTGGGCATGGAAGGCTATGCGGCCGCGG
>NZ_JABXFH010000056.1:0-34642 GCF_013372745.1 Janthinobacterium sp. BJB401
GCCGGCGCCGGGCCGGGCCAGCAAGCCGAAATCGCGCGCGTAGGCGTAGGGAAGCAGATTACTCATGACTGCCCCATCACTTCTGTGGCTGTTGCTGCGGCTGCTGCTGGTATTGCTGCAGCAGCGACTGCGGCGGCGTGGCCGCGTTGGCCGGCGCGCCTGGCGGCGGCGTCGGTGCCGGCGGCACGGGACGCGTCACCATGTTGCCGCCCACCGGCTGGCCATCCTGCAGGGCCGGCAGCACGGGCGTGCCCAGGTCTTTCAGCATCAGGTTGCCCGTGGCCGGCACGGCGGCCGTCTCGGCCGAACGCATGTAGTCGTAGCGATCGGCCGCCAGGCTGCCGCTCTGCTCCTTGTTGCGCACGATGACGGGGCGCAGGAAGATCATCAGATTGGTTTTCTTGCGCTCGCGCGTCTGGTACTTGAACAGGTTGCCGATCAGGGGAATGTCGCCCAGGCCGCGCACTTTTTCCGCGTTGTCGCCCGTGCTGTCCTCGATCAGGCCGCCGAGCACAATGATCTGGCCATCGTCGGCCAGCACATTGTTCTCGATCACGCGGTTGTTGATGGTGATGCCGCTGACGGCCGTCGACGTGGATTTGTCGACGCTCGACGTCTCGTGATAGATGCCCAGCTTGATGGTGCCGCCTTCGGAAATCTGCGGACGCACCTTCAGGGTCAGGCCCACTTCCTTGCGGTCGATGGTCTGGAACGGATTCGTGTTGGTGCCGGCCGTGCTGGTGTACTGGCCCGTCAGGATAGGCACGTTCTGGCCCACCTTGATGGTCGCCAGCTCGTTGTCCAGGGTGATCAGGTTCGGTGTCGACAGGATGTTCGCGTTGCCGTCCGATTCCAGCGCATGCGCCACGGCGCCCAGGCCCAGCGCGCCGTTGATCTGCTTGAAGATGCCCAGGGTCAGGCCGCCCGTTGGCAGCACCTTGCCGCCGCCCAGCGCCAGCTTGGCGATATTGTTGTCGGTGCCGCCGGCGAACGACTGCAGCGCGCCCACGCGGTAGCTGCTGCTGCTGTCGCCGGAAAGCCCCAGCCACTGCACGCCGAACTCGGACGCCTTGGCCGACGTCACTTCGACGATCAGCGCCTCGATGTAGACCTGGGCGCGGCGCACGTCGAGCTGGTCGATCACGGCGCGCAGGTTGCGGTAGACGGCTTCGTTACAGGTCAGGATCAGGGTATTCGTCGATGCGTCGGCCTGGATGAAGCCGGCCGTGCCGCCCGACGACAGCTGCTGCGGCCCGTTGCTCAGCGAAGCGCCGCCCGTGGTGCCGCTTTGCGTATTGCCGCCCAGGCCAGTGTTCATGCCGCTGTTGTTCTGGCTGATCTGGTTGTTCGTGGCGAGGTTGCTGGTATTGCCCTGCTGCGCCGAGGCGGCCGTGCCGTCCGACGTCACCACCGAGCGCAGGGTTTGCGCCAGCTTGGTGGCGTCCGCGTTTTTCAGGTACACCACGTGCACATTGCCCAGCTGCGTGGTGGGCTGGTCCAGCTTCGAGATCAGCGACTTGGCCAGGTTGGCGCGCGCCGCCGATGGCGCGCGCAGCACCAGCGAATTGGTGCGCGGATCGGCCAGCACGGACACCTTGCCCGCGTCGGCCCCTGCGGCGCCGGCAGCATTGCCGCCTTCCATCAGTTTATTCACCATCGAGGCCAGGTCGGACGCGATGGCATAGCGCACGGGGATCACGTCCAGGTCCGTCGACGCGGGCACGTCGAGCGCGGCGATGATCTTCGCCAGGCGCTTGAGGTTATCCGCGTAATCGGTGATCACCAGCGAGTTGTTGCCCGGGTTGGCGTTGATCGTGTTGTTCGGCGAGATCAGAGGGCGCAGCACGGCCAGCAGGTTGGCCGACGATTCGTAATTCAGGTAAAACACCTGGGTGGCGATCTGGTCGCCCTTCACCTGGCTGGCGCCGTTGCCCACCTGGGTCGGCACGGATTGCAGCTTGGCGTCCGCTTCCGGCACCACTTTCGCATAGCCGTCGCCAGAGACCACCGCATAGCCCTGCAGGCGCAAGGCCGAGGCCAGCAGCGCGAAGGCCTGCGTCTTGCTGATCGATTTTTCCGACACCAGCGTGATCGTGCCCTTGACGCGCGGGTCGATGACGAAATTGATGTTGGTGTAATGGCCCACCGCCTTGATCACCGACTCGATGTCGGCGCCGACGAAATTGAGCGCCGCTTCATCGCCGGGCGCGGCCCAGACGGGTGCCGGCATGCCGGCCACGGAACAGCACAGCAAGGCGGCGGCCGACAGGCGGCGCAGCGAGAAGGAGGAGGTAATGGGGCTCACGGATGGTTTTTTCATTGTCTGAACTCTAAGGCGATGATGTTTTTTTCGCTATTGCTACGGCGCTGTCCCAGCAAATTCAACAAACTCGCCAAGGTCTCTTCATATCCTGCTGCGGCCTGGGCCTGGCCGGAAAACTGCATGCGCCCCTGATTCAGGCTGCCGCTGCCGTCAAGCAGCAGCGGTCCCTTGATGGAGCGCAGTGCCAACGTCGCCTGCTGCCCCTGCCAATCGAAATCGAGCTCGTAACTGCCCAGCGGACGCAAGGACGACAGGCGCGACGCCATGTCCGTCATCTGCAAGGTCGTGCGCCCGACGGCGGAAAACTGCTGTTGTTCCAGTGCCAGCTGCAAGGTGCTCCACGACAGGCGCATGCTGCCCGTCGGCGCCACGGTATTTAACGGTGCACCGAGGCCGCCCAGGCCATCGGCCGGCAGCAGCAGGGCCGCCGGGCTGACTTGCCAGTGCGACCACGAGCCGCGCAAATTGACGGCCTGCGACAGCGCCTGCGCATTCTGCAATTCCACATCCACCGATCCCCACAGCACGGACGGCGAAATGCGCCAGCTGAAGCGCCCCGGCAGCAGCGGCGTCACGGCGCCATTCGCGCTGGCCGCCCCGCCGACAAAGGCCGAGCCGCGCCACAGGGTACCTTGCGCGTCGCCCAAGGTCAAACGTCCGCCCGTCTGCTTTTCCACGATACCGGCAACCCAGCCGGCCGGGAAAAACACCAGCAGGGTGACGCAGACGCTGACGATGATGGCCAGCAGCCAGCCAAGCAGGCGCATCATCGCGCCGCGCCCGGGCTCTGGTGCAGGCTCAAACTGGCGTCGACCAAGCCCGCCTTGCCCTGCGCCGTGATCTTCGCTTCCTGCACCGCCACGCGGCCTTCGCGGCGCAAGCCGTCGAGCCACAGCATGACGCTGGCGAACGGCACACCGTTCAGCTGCACGCGCGCGTATTCTCCCGTCAGCGACAGCGATTGCGGCGCCAGGCCGCGCGCTTTCAGCGACGCATCGAGGCTGTCACGGCTCATCGGCGCCACCTGCACCGGCGCCTGGCGCGCCAGGTCGCCCGCTTCACGCGCCAGGGCCTGCAGCTGGGCCGCGTTCTGGCGCAGCTCGGGCAAGCTCTTTTGCAAGGCGATGCGGCCCGTCCAGGCCGGCTCGAAAAATACGGCGTAAACGAGGGCCAGCCCCGCCACCACGCCGCCCATGGTCAGGAGCTTGCGCTCCTGCTGCGTGCGTTCGGCCCAGAAGGCCTGCACATTTTGCTGTTGTCCCGCCAGCGCGGCGCGCGCCTTGTTGACTGCTGCACTCATGCTTTTGCTCCCGTGGCCGGCGTGATCTTCCACACGCCCGGCGCCGTTTCATTCAAGGCCAGCTTGCGCGCAGCCAGGCCATCGCGCACCTGCGCCTGGGCGCTGGCGTCGACCATGTCCGGCTTCAGCCTGACGATCAGGCTGCGCTCGCGGTATTCCAGCGAGGCCACCACGCCGCGCCCCGCCAAGCCGCCCAGCGCCTCGCCCAGGGCCGCGCTCATGCTCGTAAAATCATCCATGCTGGCCTGCCCGCCCTGCAGGCGGGCAGCGGCGATATTACGCCGCATCTGCTCCGCTTCCAGGCCATACACGGGCGCTTCGTTCGGATACGCGGCCTTGAAGGTTTGCTGCATCGAGGTGCGCACGGTGGCGGCCTCGCGCTTCAGGCGCATCCATTCGATATTCATGCCGGCCAGGTTGACGACCACGGCCAGCAGCGCCAGGCGCAGCGGCCAACGCCAGCGGCGCCATTCGGTGGCCGATCCCGTGGCCGTGCCCAGGGCGGCGGCCAGATCCAGCCCAGCGCCCTTGGCGCCGGCGATCCAGTGCGCCCAGTGGTCCGGCTCCACCGTCACGCCAGCCATGCCGGCGGCCAGCTGTTGATAGTGCGCCAGCTCGGCCTGTGCCACATACACCGTCAGCGGCACGTCGCCGGCAAACGCGCGCGTCGTCAGCAGCGCCTGCTGCGGCTGGGGCGGCAAGACCAGGCCCAGGCCCTCTTGCGGCGCCTGGCGCAAGGCCAGTTCCAGGCCGTCGCCGTTTGCCTGCAAGGATGCCGTCACGCTGCCCGGCTGCAAAGGCAGGCACAGCTGCGACGGCAGCAGCGCCACCTTGCGCGCCCCCTGCGCCAGCAAAGCTTTCACCAGCACCTCGGCCCAGGCGCGCTGCGCCACGGCCACCGTGCGCATGCCGGCAGCGTCGGGCGCGCCGGCGGCCAGCAGGCAATCCTGGGCGTCGCCCAAAATGTGTTCTTCCACCAGGCCCGGCAAGGCCGCGCGCAAACGGGCGCCGGCCAGCGGCGGCATTTTCAGGCGCAGCAAGGTCACGTCGGCCGCGGCCAGCAGCAGCACCACCTGCTTCGCGCCAGCGATCAGCTGGCCCAGGCTGCCCAGCGGCGCGCTGCCCTGTTGCAACAGGGCAGCGCCATCGCCGGCCAGCACGAAGGAGCAGGCAGGCGCGCTGTCGGTAGACGCCTTGGCTGGGTGACGGATATACAATATTGTCAAAGTGACTCGCTTTCAGCTGTTAATTTTCCCGCAGCCAGACCAGGCTGGTGGTGCGTTGCGGATCCGTTTTTCGATTGACGAGCGCCACGGCGTCCAGGGCGGCACGGTCCAGCCGCACGCGGATGACGGTGAGGAAGTAGCGGCTCTTCACATCGAGTTCCACGCCTTCAATCAATGCAGCATTAATATTATTCTGGAAATTTGCTTTATCGACAAACTTTTTGCGCGGATTGCTCAAAGTCAGGGCGCTGGCCTCGGACAGCGACATCATCGTCACGGCCGCCAGCACCTCGGCCGGGGCCGTATTCACGTTCACGGGCGTTATTTCCGGCAATACGATGATGAAATCGCGCAGTTTTTCAATGATCTGTGGCGTGTAGCCGGGCACGGCCAGCAAATCCTCGATCTGCGTGAACGCCACCGGCTCGCTGCCGCCGCCCGATGCGGGCGTGGCGGCGGGCGTCTTGCCGTCGGTGCCGCTGTCCACAGTGCGCGGTTTCGGCTTCGCGCGCAGCACGGCATCGGCCGTCGCTTGCGCGAGGGAACTATCGAGCTGCAAGTTGGACAGCAAACGCTGATAGGCCAGCACCTGTTTCGCATTGATGCCGCCCGTGGCTTCAAGCAGGTTCGTAATATTGAAGCGCGCCTGCGCATCGAGTGCGCGGCCCGAGACGGTGGCGTCGAATTTTTCCGTGTCGACCTTTTCGCGGTCCACATAATCGTCCAGCCGCGCTTCCTCGATGGGCGTGGCCCAGACGCCATCGGCGGCCGTCAGCATGGGATTGTCCTGGCGCAGCCAGAAGCGGGCGAAGTCGACCATGCCGCGCATGGCCCACTGCGTCTGCAGGCGCAGGCGCTGGTTTTCCATCGAACGCACTTGCACCTGCTGCTGCCAGAACAGGCTGGCGACGACGGTAATCGCCAGCGCCGTCAGCAGCAGGGCCGTGATGACGGCCACGCCGCGCTGGCGCGAGCGAAACTTGAAGCGCGTCATCCCGGCCCCAATAAAAAGACTTTCGACAGGCCCGCGTCCTGGCCCGGCATCTGCAGGGTCACTTCCAGGCCCGGCACTTGCGTGGAAATGGTGGCGCCCGCCGTCAGCACGTTCCAGGCGCCATTGCTCCAGCCGCGCATGACCATGCTGTCGACGCCGTTCATCAAGGCGACGTCGGCGCCGGAGGTATCCGTATCGTCGCGCGCCGCCTGCCACAGGGTGTCGAGCACGGCCAGGTCGCGCGTGCCGTTCGACTCGCGCCGCGTCAGCACGCCGCCGCGCAGGCGGTAAGTGACCACTTGCAACTGCTGCGGCTCCTGTTCCGAGGCGGCCAGGCGCACCAGGGTCAGGCGGTCAGTCTCCGCCGACAGGTTGATGCGGCCATTCAGCAGGGTATTGTTCTGGCCGGCGCCGGCCAGGTGGTCGCAATCGCTCTGCATCTGGGCAAACGCCAGCTGCATGCCGCGCGCCTGTTCCAGCTGGCTGGTCAGCACTTCGCGCGAGCGCATGATGCTGTCCAGGCCGCGCCAGCCCAACACGGCGACCATGGCCAGGATGCCGATCGCCACGAGCAGCTCGATCAGGGTGAAACCGCCGGCAGGAACAGTGCGGCGCGCCATCAGTCGTTAAAGGAAAGTAATACCAGGCGCACGATGCGCCGGGCCGGGTATTGCGCGTCATACACGTTCACGCGCACTTGCCGGATGCGCGGATTCGGCGTGGCCACCACTTCCTCTTCACAGATCAGTTTCAAGTCGCCCTGCGGGCAGTCGACCGTGCGCTTGCCCGTCTGCGGAAAGGTCTTCGCCAGGCGCAAGCGCACCAAATGGTTTTCCGCCGACCAGGTGGCCATCATGGCGCTGCGCAAGCCGTCGCTGTTCTGCGTCAGGCTGCCGACGGCGCGCAAAGAGGCGCCCAGGGCCGTGCCGACGATGACGAGGGCGACCAGCACTTCCAGCAAAGTAAAGCCACGCTGGCGGCGGTGACGTGAAAGCGGCATCATTGTTCGACCGTGAAGTGGCCGATGCCATCGGCGCGGATGGCCACGCTGCGCTCGCCGCTGGCCAGGGTCAGGACAAAAGGCTTGTCGACCGGTTCGCGGCCGAAGATGATGCGCAGCGGCTGGGCCACGCTGTTCGAAGGCTGCACGCTGAGCAGCATGGGCGTGTTGGCAAACGCGCGCTCGCGCAGCAAATCGTCCTGCGTCACGGGCTGCCACAGCTTTTCATTGAGGACCAGGAAACGGTATTGATTTTCGTCCGCCTCGAACGCCACTTGCCGGCTGCGCACGATAGCTTCATCGCGCGCCAGTTGCAGCAGCAGCGCGATGCGCTCGGCTTCCTTCTGCAAGGCTTGCTGGCCATTCGGCATCGCGTTCAGCGACACCAGGCCCAGGGTCACGCCGATGATGACCATCACCACCAGCAATTCGATCAGCGTGAAGCCGCTGGCGCGTGGCCGGGGCGGTGCGCGACCGGTGGTCATGGCAGGCATGCAATGGAAAACTTACAGTTCCCAGGAACCGATATCGGCGTCGTCGCCGCTACCGCCAGGCTGGCCGTCGGCGCCCAGCGAAATGATGTCGACTTCGCCTTTCACGCCCGGCGACAGGAACTGGTACGGGTTGCCCCATGGATCCTTCGGCATTTTTTCCAGGTAGCCGCCCGCTTTCCAGCCATTCGCGGCCGGACCCGTGGTCGGTTTTTCGATCAGCGCCTGCAAGCCCTGCTCGGTGGTCGGGTAGCGCTGGTTATCCAGGCGATACAGTTTCAAGGCTTGCATCACGGTAGCGATGTCGACTTTCGCCGCCGCCACTTTCGACTCGCCCGTGCGGGCAATCAGCTTGGGCACCACCAGCGACGCGAGGATGCCCATGATCACCACCACGACCATGATTTCGATCAAAGTGAAGCCGCGCGCGCGGCGCTGGCGTATCGGATGGTTTGCTGCGTTTTGCATAAGAAAGAGAGAAGAAGGTGAGTAATGAGTGCAGAGTATAAAGCGGAAATATGACAAAGCCTGTCATATAGGGAAAAATTTCTGCGGGGCCTGTCAGGCCGGCAAGACCACTTCGCCGCAAACGGCGCAGCCGGGGTCGCGCGCGACGCGCATGCTGCTCCATTCCATGTGCAAGCCGTCAAGCAGCAGCAGCCGGCCGGCCAGCGATACACCCACGCCCATGATGAGTTTCAGCGCCTCGGCCGCCTGCATGGCGCCCACCACGCCGACCAGCGGCGCGAACACGCCCATGGTCGAGCACGCCTCGTCCGTGAACTGCTGCTCCTGCGGAAACAGGCAGGAATAGCATGGCTGCGTGCCCGTGCGCGGGTCGAACACGCTCACTTGCCCGTCGAAACGGATCACGGCGCCCGACACCAGCGGCACCCTGGCCGCCACGCAGGCGCGGTTGACGGCGTGGCGCGTGGCGAAGTTGTCGGTGCAGTCGAGCACCACCGTGCTGGATAAGACCAGTTCGGCCAGGCGCGCGCCGTCGAGGCGCTCCTGCAAGGCCACTATTTCAATCTCGGGATTGATGCCGGTCAAGGTCTCGCGCGCCGACAGCACTTTCGGCTGGCCCACGCGCTGTGTGGTGTGGGCGATCTGGCGCTGCAGATTGGTCAGATCGACCGTATCGTCATCGACCAGGGTCAGCTTGCCGACACCGCTGGCGGCCAGATACATGGCCGCCGGCGAGCCGAGCCCGCCCGCGCCGATCACCAGCACGTGCGCATCGAGCAAGGCTTGCTGGCCTTCGATGCCGATCTGATCCAGCAGGATGTGGCGCGAATAGCGCAGCAGTTGATTGTCGTTCACGGGGTCAGACCCGCCGGGTCTGACCCCAGCTTTTGCATTGGGTTAAGCATCAAGGCTTCTGCACTGGAATCTTTTTATCGTCCGCCTTGATGTCGGAAGCGATTTCCGGCTTGGCGCCGATCTTGTCAACCTTGGCGTCCACCTTGGCCAGCTGTACCGGCAAGCCCTGGAAGTGGTTCAAGGCTTGTTGCAGCTGGAAATCGTCCTTGGCGCCGTATTCGAGCGGTTTGCGCTTTTTCGCCGTGGCGATCAGGCGCTGCTCTTCTTCCAACTGATCCTGCATGCCTTCCATCGTTGGCTTGGCCGCTTCCGGCTTGCCATCGTTGCTGCTCAGGTGTTTTTCCAGGTCCGCCTCGCGGATGCGCAGGCTGTTCCAGCCGTCGCCCTCGGCCGTTTCATCGACCAGCAAGTCGGGCACGATGCCGCGCGCCTGGATGGCCCGGCCTTTTGGCGTGTAGTAGCGGGCCGTCGTCAGCTTGACGGCCGTGTCGGCCGTGATCTGGCGCAAGGTTTGCACGGAGCCCTTGCCGAACGTTTGCGTGCCGATGACGGTGGCGCGCTGGTAATCCTGCAAGGCGCCGGCGACGATTTCCGAGGCGGACGCGGAGCCGGCATTGACCAGCACCACCAGCGGCACGGTTTTCAGCGCGGCCGGCAGCTTGGCCAGCGGATCGGCCTTGGCGCCCGGCGGCGCATAGAATTCGCGGCGGCCATAAAACACCTGTTTCGACTCGGGCAACTGGCCCTTGGTGGAGACGATCACGGAGTTACCCGGAAGGAATGCCGTCGCCACGCCGATGGCGCCCGGCACGACGCCACCGGGATCGTTGCGCAAGTCCAGCACCAGGCCCTTGAGCTTGGGGTCTTGCGCATACAGGGCGTTGATCTTTTTGACCATGTCATCGACGGTCGGTTCCTGGAACTGGGCGATGCGCAGCCAGGCATAGCCAGGCGCGACCATCTTGGCCTTGACGCTTTGCACGCGGATTTCCTCGCGCACGATGGGGAACACCAGCGGCTTGCTTTCGCCCTTGCGCGACATCGTCAGCACCAGCTTGGTGCCAGGCTGGCCGCGCATCTTCTTGATGACTTCTTCCAGCTGCAAGCCTTTCAGCGGGATGTTGTCGAGGCGGGTGATCAGGTCGCCCGCCTGGATACCGGCCTTGGCGGCGGGGCTGTCCTCGATGGGCGAGACGACTTTCACGTAGCCGTCTTCCATGCTCACTTCGATGCCGATGCCGACAAACTTGCCCTGCACGCTTTCGCGCATTTCCTTGAAGGCATTCTTATCGAGATACACGGAGTGCGGATCGAGCGACGCGACCATGCCGGAAATGGCTTCCGTTAAAAGTTTCTTGTCTTCCACCTTCTCGACGTAATCGGACTTGATCAGGCCGAAGACGTCGGACAACTGGCGCAGTTCGTCGAGCGGCAGCGGGGCATTCGTGATTTTTTGCGCCACGGCCGGGAACTGCAGCGACATGCCGATACCGGCCAGGACGCCCAGACCGATCAGGCCGATACTTTTGACTTTGATACCCATGTATTCTTCGCAATCTACAAATTCGCTGCCGCAGCAATGGTGGGAACTGAATTAAAACTTCACCCAGGTGGCGGGGTCGAAGGCGCGGCCCTGATGACGCAATTCAAAGTATAGCCCTGATTCCTCGTTGCCGCCGCTGTTGCCCGCGCTGGCAATGGCGTCGCCGCCCTTGACGGCATCGCCCACCCGTTTCAGCAGGGACTGGTTATTGCCATAAATGCTCATGTACTGGCCGCCATGGTCGACGATGATCAAATTGCCGAAACCGCGCAGCCAGTCGGAAAACACGACGCGGCCGCCGGCGATGGCGTGGATCTCGCTGCCTTCGCCCGTGCGGATGAACACGCCCTTCCAGCTGGGGCCGTCACCGCGCTTGCTGCCGAAGCGGGCGGCGATCTTGCCGGCCACGGGGGCGCGCAGCTGCCCTTTCAGGCTGGCAAAGGCGCCGGCCGGCGCAGCCGGGCCCAGGCTCGGGCGTTCCGGCTCCGGTTCGGGCTTCGGTTCCGGCTTAGGCGCCACCTTGGCCACTTGCGGCGGCTCGTCGTCGTCGATCGGTTCCAGTTTCACAGGCGGCGGTGGCGGCGTTTGCGGCTTGATCTTGCCCGATTTGTTTTGTTGCTCTTTTGCAAGACGTTCGCGTTCGGCCTGGGCCTGGGCGGCCTTGGCGCGCGCGGCCAGCAGGCGTTCGCGTTTTTCCGCGGCAATCTTGGCGTCGGCGGCCGCTTTGGCGGCGGCGCGTTGCTCGGCCAGCAATTGCTGGCGTTTCTTTTCGGCCGCGGCGGCGGCGGCCTGCTCTTCAATCAGTTTTGCCAGCTTGTCGACCAGGTTGCCCATGCGCTGTTCGTCGCGCTCGACATTGCCCACTTCCTTGCGCTGCGCCACCAGGCGTTGCGACAAGCTCGTCAGCAAGGCGGCGCGGCGCGCCTTCTCCTGCACCAGCAGGGCTTTCTGGTCGCGCTCTTCCTGCGCGATTTCTTCCAGCTCGTCCTTGGCGTTCTGCACATCCGCCTGGTTTTTCTCCACGGCCAGCAAGTTGGCGCGCAAGGCTTCCAGCAGGCGCGCCTGCGCCTGCGACACATACGCCATCAATTGCAAGTCGCGGTTGATGCGGTTCGGGTTATCGCCCGACAAGAGCAGCTTGATGCGGTCTTCGTTGCCAGCGACATATTGTTCACGCAGCAACTTTGACAGCTGTGCCTTTTGTTTCTCGACGGTGGCCGTCAATTGCTGGTGCTCTTGCCCCAGCGCATTGAGTTTCACACCCGTCTCGCTTTGTTCCTGCGCCAGGTCGCGCAAGGCGCGGTTGGCGTTGGAAATGGCTTCTTCCGACTCGGCCAGGGTATCGGCCGCGTCATCCTTGGCGCTTTCCGTGCGGCTGATGTCGCGCTTGAGCGCCGTCAGCTTTTGTTGCAATCCAGCACGTTGTGCTTCCGCGGCCGCCTTCTGCTTGCTGCGTTCGGTGGGCTTGGCGCCCTGCGCGGCACCGCTGGAAAGCAGCAGCGCCAGGCACAGCATGGCACCGGCGCGCCACGCCGGCAGGGGTCGATCAGCAGAGGGGGCGATGGCTGTGCCGCGGAAGAAAGACGACAAGTTACTTGGCCTTCCCTTGGTTCGCCACGGCTGCTTGCGCTGCCGCAATCGCTGCCGGGTCGCCCAGGTAGTAGTGACGGATCGGTTTCAGGTCGGCGTCCAGCTCATACACGAGCGGCTGGCCGTTCGGGATGTTCAGGCCGACGATGTCGCTGTCGCTGATGCCGTCTAACATCTTGATCAGCGCGCGCAGGCTGTTGCCGTGGGCCGAAATGATAATCTTTTTGCCAGCACGGATGGCCGGGGCGATTTCTTCATCCCAGGCCGGCATCACGCGCGCCACGGTGTCTTTCAGGCATTCGGTCAGCGGAATCGACGCTTGCGGCAAGCCGGCGTAGCGCGGATCGTTGAACGAGGCGCGGTCGTCATTCGCTTCCAGCGGCGGCGGCGGCGTATCGTAGCTGCGGCGCCATACCAGTACTTGCTCGTCGCCATACTTGGCGGCCGTCTCGCCCTTGTCCAGGCCTTGCAGGGCGCCGTAGTGGCGCTCGTTCAAGCGCCAGTCGTTCTTGATCGGCAAATACATCATGTCCATCTCGTCGAGCGCCAGCCACAGGGTGCGGATGGCGCGCTTCAGGACGGAAGTGTAGGCCACGTCGAACGTAAAACCTTCCTGCTTGAGGATCTGGCCGGCGGCCCTGGCTTCGTTGACGCCCTTTTCCGTCAGATCGACGTCGGTCCAGCCGGTGAAGCGGTTATCGAGGTTCCAGGTGGACTCGCCGTGACGCATGAAAACGATTTTGTACATAGTTCTATCTTCTCAAGGGGTTCAAATCAAAAAAGCAAAACGTAAAAAGACCTCGTCCAGCTTCTATTTTATAATGCGCGGATTGACTTAAACCATTGGACCCTACGTGAAATTCATTATCGACCACATTTTTCTGTTTGCCATCGTCATTATTTCCGGCGGCGCCCTCCTCTGGCCACTGCTGTCGATGCGCGGCAAGCGCGCGACCGTGCTGGAAGTCACGCAACTGATCAACCGCGGCAAGACCATCATCGTCGACGTGCGCAGCGCGGAAGAATTCGCCACGGGCCACTTGCCTGACGCAAAAAATATTCCGCTGCCGGAACTGGCAAAACGCATGGGCGAGCTGGAAAAATTCAAAACGCGCCCCATTGTAGTGGTTTGCCAGAAAGGTTCGCGTTCGGCAACCGCCGTTGGCCTGCTGGGCAAAGCCGGTTTCGCTGAGGCAACGAGCCTGGAAGGCGGCCTCGACGAATGGAAAAAGCAAGGTTTGCCATTGAAAACCTTGTCGCTGGCGAAATAAGCTGGCATTAACTGAAGGAATAATCATCATGACCGTACCCGTAATTGTGTATAGCACCGCCGTGTGCCCGTATTGCGTGCGCGCCGAGCGCCTGCTGGAAGCCAAGGGCGTGACCGTGCAAAAGATCCGCGTCGACCTCGACCCGGAAGAGCGCATCAAGATGATGGAACGCACGGGCCGCCGCACGGTGCCGCAGATCTATGTGGGCGATACCCACGTGGGCGGATTCGACGATTTGTATGCGCTCGATCAAGCCGGCAAGCTGGACCCCTTGTTAAATGGCACGGCAGCCTGATATAAAGCGGGTTCGAGAAATTGCTTGGTTTTTTGTCGTATGGTTTTGATACAATTGCCCTCGCACCTGATCTGGCCGTGCCTATCCGGCACGGTTTGAATACCGCAAGTACCATATTTGAACGGTGTGCCGTTCTTGTCCTTTACAACGAAAGCGTTCCATGTCCGACGAAAATCTGCAACCAGTCTTCCAAATCCAACGCGTCTACCTGAAAGACATGTCGCTGGAACAACCAAATTCCCCAGCTATTTTCCTGGAACAAGAAGCACCAGCCATCGAAGTGGCACTGGACGTGGGCGCTGCGCCTCTGGCCGACGGCATCTTCGAAGCCACCGTGACCATCACCGTCACCGCCAAAGTCGGCGAAAAAGTCGCTTTCCTGGTTGAAGGCAAGCAAGCCGGTATCTTCGAAGCACGCAACATTCCTGCCGATCAACTCGATCCGCTGCTGGGAATCGGCTGCCCGAACATCATCTACCCTTACCTGCGCGCCAACATCGCCGACGTGATCACCCGTGCCGGCTTCCCGCCAGTGCACCTGGCCGAGATCAACTTCGAAGTGTTCTACCAACAACGTCTGCAAGCTATTGCTGACGCCGCTGCAGCTGCCCCGGCAGCCGACGCGACGACGCACTAAGCTTCAGGCAAGACCCCGCCAGCCATCAAGGCTGGCCTGACACGGCGGCCTGGCCGCCGTGTTTCGTTAAGGTTCAAAATATCATGTTGAAAAGTGCGCTCTTGAGCAAGTTCCGCTGGATGGCCGGCGCCGTGCTGCTGCTGGCGACCGCCGCCAGCCACGCCGTCGATTTCAAAACGGTGGGCGCCGCTCCCGTGATCCTGTACGACGCGCCATCCTCCAAGGGCGGCAAGCTGTATGTGGCGCCACGCGGCATGCCGCTGGAAGTCGTGCTCAGCTACGGCGAATGGGTCAAGGTACGCGACGCCAGCGGCGAAATGGCCTGGACGGAAGCCAAGGGCCTGTCGGCCAAGCGCAACGTCGTGGCGCGCGCCGCGAACCTCAAGGTTCGCGCCAGCCCCGACGACACCGCCTCCGCCATCCTCCTCGTCGACAAGGGCGTGCTGCTGGAAATAAGCGAGCAGCCGAGTTCCGGCTGGGTCAAGGTGCGCCACAAGGATGGCCAGAGCGGCTACGTCAAGACCAGCGAAGTGTGGGGCCTGTAAGCACCGCGTCCGTTCCCCCTGCCCCGTTGAGGTTGCATGCAAGTTTCTCCTGAAGTCACTCCCGATCGTATTCCCGCCACCCGCAAGATCACCATCCTGGGCGCCGGCGCCTGGGGCACGGCCGTGGCCATGGCCCTGGCTGGCCGCCATGACGTGCTGCTGTGGGGCCGCAACGGCGACGCCATGGCCGCCATGGCCGCCAGCGGTGAAAACAGCTATTTGCCCGGTTTCCCTTTACCGCCGCAATTGCGCATCAGCGCCGATTTCGACGCCGCCGTCGCGCATGCCAGCGGCGAACACGGCCTCCTGATCGCCGCCTGCCCTGTGGCGGGCTTGCGGCCCATGCTGCATCAGCTGAAAGATCAGTTGAAAAACAAGGTCATCGGCAACCTCGTGTGGCTGTGCAAAGGCTTTGAAGGCGGCACGGGCTTGCTGCCGCACCAGATCGTGCAGGAAGTGCTGGGCGACACGGTCCCCGGCGGCGCCCTGTCCGGCCCCTCGTTCGCGCAGGAAGTGGCACGCGGCTTGCCGTGCGCGCTGACCATCGCCTCGCACAATGCCGCCTTGCGCGGCGCCGTCGTCTCGGCCTTGCATGGCGGCACCATCCGCGTGTATGCGAGCGACGACCTGGTGGGCGTGGAAGTGGGCGGCGCCGTCAAGAACGTGCTGGCCATTGCCACCGGCGTGGCCGACGGCCTGGGCCTGGGCTTGAATGCGCGCGCCGCGCTGATCACGCGTGGCCTGGCGGAAATCACGCGCCTGGGCACGGCCCTGGGTGGCCAGACGGAAACGTTCATGGGCTTGACGGGCATGGGCGATCTGATTCTGACATGCACGGGCGACCTGTCGCGCAACCGCCGGGTCGGTCTGGGCCTGGCGCAAGGCAAGGCGCTGGAGACCATCGTGGCTGAACTCGGTCACGTGGCCGAAGGCGTGCCGTGCGCCAAGGCCGTGCGCGAACTGGCGCGCCGCATGGGCGTCGACATGCCGATCACCAACGCGGTGGCCGGCGTGCTGTTCGATGGAGATTTGCCGCACGTCATGGTGCAGCAGCTGCTGTCGCGCGACCCGCGCGCCGAGGCGGCCTAAGGCGACCTGATGCGCCAGGAAAACCTAGCGCCCCGCCTTGTGCATGAGTATGGTGAGCAACAATAAACTGTCTTCGCGCGCTTCCAGGGCGTGTGCCTGGCCGCCGAGCAGATACAGCATCTGGCCCGGTCCCAGCACCTGCACGCCGCCATGCGCCTCCACCGCCACCTGCCCTTGCAGGCACAGCAATGTGATCTCGCCGAGCACGTGATGCTCGGGCATGGTCTTGCCTTGGGGCATGCACATGCGGATCAGTTCCAGCTCATCCGTCTTGGCCAGCGCAATGGCGGAAAACTGCGACAGGTCGTCGCCGTCCCTGCGCAGCACGTCGATCACCTGTCCTGAACTTGCGTGCTCCAGTGCCATCATGTGCTCCTTCAGCCATTACTCGGTGACTTCCTCCGGCTCTTTCGCGCCGCGCATCCACTCGACCAGCGGCCACGCATCCTTCAAGCCTTCCGCCAGGGTCGGCAGCAGTTGCTCGGGGGCGTTGACGGGCAGCGGCACTTCGGTCCAGACAAAAAAGCTCTTCAGCTTGATGAATTCGATATGTTCGGCGTCCGCCTCGAAACCCTTCGGCGGGCGCTGCAGCTTGCCTTCGTTCTGGATGGTGCCGAAGCGGGCCTTCAAACGCTTATTTTTCAGCACTTTGGAAAAACCTGGCGCGTCGTTGAGCATATGCTCGCGCAACGCCTTCAGGCGTCCGGGCGGCGGCATGTATTCGCCGGCGCCGAACAGCAAGTTGCCCTGGCCGTCGATCTGCAGGTAATACGTGGGGCCGCCCGCCTTGCTGGGACGGCGCATGTCGTTCGGCGCGATGGCGGCCGAAAAACGCGTCTTGTACGGACTTTTATCGTGCGCGAAACGCACGTCGCGGTTGATGCGGAACAAAGCCTTCTTTGGATTGCAGTATTTCACGGCCGGATCGAACTTGCCGAGTTCAGCAATGAGTGACGTCACCAAGGCGAGAAATTCCTCGCGCAGGATGTCGTAGCGGGGCTTGTTCATCACAAACCAGGGACGGTTGTTGTTGTCGCTCAGTTCACGTAAAAATTGGGTCAAATCACGCACATGCATGTGTCAAATTCCGATCAGCAACTATTTGGAAAGCTCTTTCGGGATGGGGCGCTTGCCCACCATCACGTCGAGTGCCGCTTCGCGATTCTTGCGCAGCACCGTCATTTTAGCTTTTTCGCCGGGCGGCAGTTGGGCGATCAGATTCAGCATTTCCGTCGTGTCGCCGACGGGCTTGCCTTGCACCGTCAGCAGGATGTCGCCGGGCACGATGCCCGCCTTGTCGGCTGGGCCGTTGCGTACCACGCCGGCGATGATGGCGCCGCTCGTGCGCTGCAAGTTGAAGCTTTGCGCCAGCTCGGGCGTGATGTCCTGCGTTTCCACGCCAATCCAGCCGCGCACCACGTGGCCATCCTTGATGATGGCTTCCATCACCGTCTTGGCCGTCGAGACGGGAATGGCGAAGCCGATGCCGACGGAGCCGCCGCTTTGGGAATAGATCGCCGTATTGATGCCGATCAGATTGCCGCGCGTATCGACCAGGGCGCCGCCCGAGTTGCCGAAGTTAATCGCCGCATCCGTCTGGATAAAGTTTTCAAAGCTGTTGATGTGCAGGTTGTTGCGGCCCAGGGCGGAGATGATGCCCATGGTCACCGTCTGGCCCACACCGAACGGGTTGCCGATGGCCAGCACCACGTCGCCCACGCGCGCCAGTTCCGACTGGCCCAGCACGATGACGGGCAGCTTGTCGAGGTCGATCTTGATGACGGCCAGGTCCGTTTCCGGATCGAGGCCCACCACCTTGGCCGGCGCCTTGCGGCCATCCGTGAGCACCACTTCGATTTCGTCGGCGCCTTCGACCACGTGGTTGTTGGTCAGCACATAGCCTTCATGGCTGACGATGACACCCGAGCCGAGGCTGTTTTTCAAGTCGTCGTCATCCCCGTCGTCCGGGTCGCGGTCGCCGAAGAAACGTTTGAAGAAGGGATCGCGCGCCAGCGGATGGGCGCCGCGCTTGGGCACTTGCAGGGTGAGGATGTTGACGACGGCGGGCATGGCGCGCGCCGCCGCGTCGCGGTAGGAGCCGGGCGCCAGGCTGCTGGACGCCGTTTCCACCACGGGCACCGGTTTCGCGGGAGAGCCCAGCTGCTGTACCCGGCTGGCCGGGCGCAGCGCGCCATACACAAAATACAGCGCCAACGCGATCGTCACGGTTTGCGCAAACAATAACCAGAATCGTCGCATACAGTTTTCTGCCCAGGTCAGCCGGCCCGTGCCGGAACGGCTTATTTTGCCAGATCGCCGCCGTTGCGTGCGTTCTGCTGCAGGGAGTCGCGGATTTCACGCAGCAGCACGATGTCTTCCGGCGTGACTGGCGCTGGCGCCGGCGCGACCGGTTCGCTGCGGCGGGCCTTGTTCATCAGGCGTACCATCTGGAAGATGATGAAAGCCAAAATGACGAAGTTGAGCAGAATGGTCAGGAAGTTACCGTAGGCCAGCACGGCGCCCGCTTTTTTCGCTTCCACCAGGGTCAGGGTGGTGGCCTGGCCATTCAGGGGCAGATAGTAATTGGCGAAATCGAGGCCGCCGAAAATGCGGCCGATGGGCGGCATGATCACGTCTTGCACCAGGGAATCGACAATCTTGCCGAAGGCGCCACCGATAATGACACCGACCGCCAGATCGACGACGTTACCCTTCATTGCAAATTCTTTAAATTCTTGCATCATTGCCATGAATTTCTCCTTCGGATAGATATAAAAACATGCCGATCATACTATTGATTCCTGGTGACACCAACTTGTGGTTGTTGGCGAGACCAATTCCGGCACAGGCGTGCGCATCTAGTTCGAAAGAACTAGCCACCTCCTGCAAAAGTATATAAATTATGGTACAAGCAACGTTTTTGTTTTATTCGTTGTTTGCTTCACTTATAATTTGCGGTTGCCAGAAGTGGCTTTTTCACTTCCGGATAATCAACAAGAAACTGGCACGGGCTGCGCCATAGTCCGAAGTTCCGCAGGGATGTTGCCACTTTACCGTACAAAGATGCGGGTTGCGGCAATCAGTGGGATAGAGCTTCGGCGACGGGTTTTTCGCGGCTGCCACTCATAATAAAGATTCGCATTTTGACTGATTGGGGTTTGCATGAGTAACGAAAAGCAGGTCGATTCAGGCCGTCGCGGCTTGCTCGTCGCCACGTGCGCGGCGGGCAGTGTAGTTGGATTGGCAACCGCGGGAGCCTTGGTAAGCACCTTCCAGCCGTCGGAGCGCGCGAAAGCGGCTGGCGCGCCGGTCGAAGTAGACATCACCACCTTGCAACCCGGCGAAATGCGCACCGTCGAATGGCGCGGCAAGCCGGTCTGGATCCTCAAGCGCACGCCGGAAATGATCGCGTCGCTCAAGCAAACCGATGGCAAGGTCGCCGATGCCAATTCGCAGCGCAATCCCGCCGAATTCACGCCGGAATACTGCATGAACGAGGCACGCTCGATCAAGCCTGAAATTCTCGTCGCCGTCGGCATCTGCACCCACCTGGGCTGCTCTCCTTCCTCGAAATTTACCCCCGGCCCGCAACCGTCGCTGCCCGATGACTGGCAAGGCGGCTTCCTGTGCCCTTGCCACGGCTCCACCTTCGACATGGCTGGCCGCGTGTTCAAGAACAAGCCGGCGCCGGACAACCTGCAAGTGCCGCGTCATATGTATCTGAGCGACACCAAATTGCTGATAGGTAAAGACGAGAAAGGCGAGGCTTGATCATGGCTGCTTTCAAAGAGACGAAATTCCCGGCAGACGCTCCCGTCGCCGAAAAAGCGCTGGGCTGGGTCGATGACCGCTTTCCCCTGACCAAGCTGTGGAACGACCAATGGGGCAAGTACTACGCCCCGAAAAACTTCAATTTCTGGTACATCTTCGGCTCGCTGGCCATGCTGGTGCTGGTCTTGCAGATCGTCACCGGCATCTTCCTGACCATGCACTACAAACCGGATGCGGCCCTGGCCTTCAATTCCGTCGAGTACATCATGCGCGAAGTACCGTGGGGCTGGCTGGTGCGCTACATGCACTCGACGGGCGCCTCGGCCTTCTTCATCATCGTCTACCTGCACATGACGCGCGGCCTGCTGTACGGCTCGTACCGCAAGCCACGTGAGCTGATCTGGTTGTTCGGTTTCGCCATCTTCCTGTGCCTGATGGCCGAAGCGTTCTTCGGCTACCTGCTGCCATGGGGCCAGATGTCGTACTGGGGCGCGCAAGTGATCGTCAACCTGTTTGGCGCCATCCCGCTGATCGGCCCTGACCTGTCGCTGTGGATCCGCGGCGACTATGTCGTTTCCGACGCGACCCTGAACCGCTTCTTCGCTTTCCACGTGATCGCCATCCCGCTGGTACTGCTGGGCTTGGTTGCAGCGCACTTGATCGCCCTGCATGAAGTCGGTTCGAGCAACCCGGACGGCATCGAAGTCAAAGAAAACCTGGGCGCCGATGGCCACCCGGTCGATTCGATTCCATCGCATCCGTACTACACCGTGCATGACCTGTTCGGCGTATCGATCTTCCTCGTCATTTTCAGCGCCGTCGTCTTCTTCGCGCCGGAAATGGGCGGATATTTCCTGGAATACAACAACTTCCTGCCGGGCGACTCGCTGAAGACCCCGCTGCACATCGCGCCAACCTGGTACTTCACGCCGTTCTACTCGGTGCTGCGCGCCACCACGGCCGACTTCATGTACGTGCTGATGGGTGTCGTGGCCGCCTACGTGGTATTCATCTGGCTCAAGTCGCGCCTGTCGACGACCGTCAAGTCCATCATCGCCGGCATCGCCATCGTCGCCATCATCGGCATGCTGCCGCAGGTGCTGGACGCGAAATTCTGGGGCGTGGTGTTCTTCGGCGGTTCCGTCGTGATCCTGGCGTTCCTGCCATGGCTCGACCATTCGCCCGTGAAATCGATCCGCTACCGTCCGACCTGGCACAAATATGTGTACGCCATCTTCGGCCTGTCGTTCCTGATCCTCGGCTACCTGGGCACCCAGGCGCCAACGGATACGAAAACCATCGTGTCGCAAGTGTGCACCCTGATTTACTTCAGCTTCTTCCTGTTGATGCCATGGTGGAGTGCAATGGGCAAGTTCAAGACCGTGCCGTCGCGTGTGACGTTTCACCCGCACTAAGCCGCTCTCACGCCACGCTCAAAGGACATACATCATATGAAGATTGCAAAAAAACTGCTCGCCATCCTGGCCTTCGTGCCTGCCATGGCTCTCGCCAGCGAAGGCGGCTTTCCGCTGGACAAGGCTCCTGACCGCCAGACCAACATGGCGGCGCTGCAACATGGCGCCAAATTGTTCGTCAATTATTGCCTGAATTGCCACGCCGCCGTGTCGATGCGCTACAACCGCCTGAAAGACCTGGGCTTGACGGAAGACCAGATCAAGCAGAATCTGTTGTTCTCCGGCGATAAAGTCGGCGACCTGATGACGACAAGCCTGGCACCGCAGGACGCCAAGGCCTTCTTTGGCGTCGTACCGCCGGATTTGTCGGTAATTTCGCGCGCGAAATCATCTTCCGCTGGCACAGGCGGCGACTACCTGTATACTTACCTGCGTACGTTCTATAAAGACGACACTCGTCCGACCGGCTGGAACAACATGGTCGTGCCGAATGTTGCCATGCCGCATGTATTATGGGAATTGCAAGGTGTCCAGTCTGCCAAGTTCGTGGAAGAGAATGATCCGCACGACGCTGGCAAGAAGATCCACAAATTTGCCGGCTTCGAGCAGGTCAAGCCAGGTACGTTGAACAAGATCGAGTATGACAATGCGGTAGCCGACCTGGTCGGCTACATGGAGTGGATGGCCGAACCGGCACAGCAGACACGCAAACGCCTGGGCGTGTGGGTGCTGCTGTTCCTGTCGGTCTTTGCTCTGCTGGCATGGCGCCTTAACGCGTCGTTCTGGAAGGAAGTCAAATAAGTGAGGCGCCGGCCATAGGCCGGTTTATGCCTGTTTCTGCGTTGTCCGCATGAGTGGACAAGCGACCTGGGGTGAGCCGTTCGCGGCTTCACCCCCTTTGTTTCTAAGGAACTATAAAAAATGATGGTTCTCTATTCGGGTACAACCTGCCCATTTTCGCAACGCTGCCGCCTGGTCCTGTTTGAAAAAGGCATGGACTTCGAAGTGCGCGACGTCGACCTGTTCAACAAACCGGAAGACATTTCGACCATGAATCCGTACGGCCAGGTGCCTATCCTGGTCGAACGCGAACTGATCCTGTATGAATCGAACATCATCAACGAGTACATCGATGAGCGCTTCCCGCATCCGCAACTGATGCCGGCCGATCCGCTGATGCGTGCCCGCGCGCGCCTGATGCTGTTCAATTTCGAAAAAGAACTGTTCGTGCACGTGCACGTGCTGGAAAGCGAACGCGCCAAGAGCAACGACAAGGCCCACGACAAGGCACGCGCGGAAATCCGCGACCGCCTGACGACCCTGGCGCCACTGTTCCTGAAAAACAAGTACATGCTGGGCGACGAGTTCTCGATGCTCGACGTGGCTGTCGCGCCGCTGCTGTGGCGCCTGGACCACTACGGCATCGAACTGTCGAAGACGGCCGCACCGCTGATGAAATACGCCGAACGCATCTTCTCGCGTCCGGCCTATATCGAAGCACTGACGCCATCCGAGAAAGTGATGCGCCGCTAAAAGATATTCCCGGCAGGCAACGCCTGCCGGGGCATCTTGCGTCAGCAGCCAGTCTTTTGAATTACCGGTGCGCCCGCCTCATGCTTGATGGGGGGCGCTCCCGCCTCACAGTGCCTACCATGTCTGAAATCTCAACCAAACCTTATATGCTGCGCGCCATCTACGAGTGGTGCACCGACAGCGGCTACACGCCTTATCTCGCGGTCAAAGTCGATTCGCGCACCACGGTACCGATGGAATACGTGAAAAAGGGCGAAATCGTGCTCAACATCAGCTTCGGCGCCACCAGTGGCCTGAAGATGGACAACGACGCCATCCGCTTCCACGCCCGCTTTGGCGGCGTCTCGCGCGAAATCTACGTGCCGGTCGACAACGTGATGGCCATCTACGCCAACGAAAACGGCCAGGGCATGGCCTTCGAGCCCGTGCTGGGCAACGATGACCCCGACGCGCAACCGACGGACAGCCCGGCCTCCGCCGACGTGCCGCCGCCAGCGATCGCCCCGGTCTCCAGCGCCCCGACCCTGTCGTCCGTACCGACCAGCTCCCCCGAACAACGCGACAACGCCACACAAGGCGACGACGAGCCA
The DNA here is from genome assembly GCF_013372745.1 of Janthinobacterium sp. BJB401. NCBI lineage: Bacteria > Pseudomonadati > Pseudomonadota > Betaproteobacteria > Burkholderiales > Oxalobacteraceae > Janthinobacterium > Janthinobacterium sp. BJB401. Next base: position 22,937 of record NZ_JABXFH010000056.1, read on the forward strand.
CCAAAAAAAGGCGGCCGCCCGACCCTGACACGCATTAAATAGCGTATAATTCGCAACGCGCAGTTTTTGCCGACTTAGCTCATTTGGTAGAGCAGTTGATTTGTAATCATCAGGTGGCCAGTTCGAAACCGGCAGTCGGCACCAAGAATATTCAGTAAATCAAAGGGTTATAGATATCTTATCTATAACCCTTTGCCGTTTCTGGGACATTTGCTGCAATCCCCCTCCGCTAAAGCTATGTCCATGGCTGATGCTTATCATTCATATCTTCGGCAAGAAATATCCGGTATGCAGATAAATTCGATTTATCCGACATTCAGATATATTGACTTTATCCGAATATCAGATAAAATTTGTTTATCTGAATAGCGGATATTTGAAATGTCTTGCGCACCCACCTCCCTACTTCTGCTCACCGCGTCACAACTCGGCCAACTGCTCGTATCGACTCGCAAGCGGCACAAGCTCACCCAGGCGGCCATCGCAACTCATGTCGGCTTGAGCCAGAATCGCATCTCCTACCTCGAAAGCCATGCCGACGAAATCAGCGTCAAGCAGCTGCTGAGCTGGTGTTCGGCCCTCGAGCTGGAGTTGTACTTGGGCGAGCGCGATACATCCACGGCCAGCAGCTCGGCGGAGTGGTAGCCATGGGTCGCCGCTCACACAGCCAAACACTGCACCTCTGGGCCAATGGCGGCTACGTCGGCCGCTGGACGATCAACGCCAATGGGGACTCCGAACTGGCGTACGACGCCGGCTGGCGCCAATCCAGGCTTGGTCGCCCCATCTCGCTGTCGTTGCCGTTCAATATGCACGGTGAGCCGCTGAAGGGCGCCAATGTCTCGAACTACTTCGAGGGCTTGCTGCCGGACAGCGACATCATTCGTAAGCGTGTTGCGACCCGCTTCAAGACAGGCTCGCTCGACTCTTTCGACCTGCTCGCGGCCGTTGGCCGGGACTGCGTAGGCGCCTTGCAACTGCTGCCGGAAGGTGCCACACCGGAAAAACTTGTTCATGTTGACGGCATCACCGTCAGCGAGGAAGACATCGAGCGCCACCTGCTTGAAGTGGTGAGCCTGGAGCGGCACGGCGCCGTCGATGACGCCGACGACGACTTCCGCATTTCGCTCGCCGGGGCGCAGGAGAAGGACGCATTCCTCTGGTGGGATGGAAAATGGATGAAGCCGCGCGGCACCACGCCGACGACACACATCTTCAAGCTTCCAATCGGGATGGTGGGCGGGAAGCGGGCCGACTTCACCACGTCGGTCGATAACGAATGGTTGTGCCTGCGCCTGTTCAAGGAATTCGGACTGCCCACGGCCAATGCCGAGATTGCGACGTTTGGCGCGCAACGCGTGCTCGTCGTCGAGCGCTTCGACCGCACGCGCTCGGCCAACGGTAAGCAGCTGTTCCGGCTTGTTCAAGAAGACTTTTGCCAGGCCACTGGAACATCGCCGCTGCTGAAATATGAAAATGACGGCGGCCCGGGGCTCAAACAGATGTTCACCCTGCTGCAGCAATCGCGGGATAGCGCCGCGGATATGCACACGCTCATGGCATCCCAACTGCTGTTCTGGATGCTGCGTGCGCCGGATGGCCACGCCAAAAACTTCAGTATCCAGCTCCTCGCTGGTGCGGGACGATTCAAGCTGACGCCCATCTATGATGTGATGTCCGCCTACCCGGTTATCGGCCCAGGGCCGAATCAGTGGAGCGAACGCAAGCTCAAGTTGGCAATGGCGCTGCTCGGTAACAACCGGCACTACCTGGCGCATGGCATCGAGCGGCGCCACTTCAACAGCACAGCCAAAGAGGTCGGCTACGGTGTGAGCGCGGAGCCGCTGCTGCAGGACTTCATTGCACGCACGCCCGCGGTCGTAGACAAGGTCCGCAGCGAACTGCCTGTGGGGTTTTCGGAAAAGGTAGCCGACAAAATTCTGGGCGGCCTGCTTGCTTCAGCGGCCGTCCTTCAACGGATGCCGCCAGCCTGAAGGGAAGGACTTCCGGCTGGCGCGACGCATTGCTGCACCGCGCAATGACGTCCGGCACATTTAGGCGCAAGATGCGCATGTGCTTGCGCAAAGCAGGCTCCCGATGTCTGGCTTGCCTACCTGGGGAAATATCATGTCCGCACACACTTACAAGCTGATCGAACTGGTTGGCACGTCGACCGAGAGCAGCGATCAGGCGATACGCGATGCCATCGCCAAGGCGGCGCTGACAGTCAAGCATATGGACTGGTATGAAGTGACCGAGTCGCGGGGACATATCGTCGATGGCAAGGTGGCGCACTTCCAGGTCACGCTCAAGGTCGGCTTCCGGCTCGAATAGCGTACTGCGGCGCATTCACCGCCGTCCAACCGCTCCCCGGCTTTCCAGCCACTCGCGGCCGCCGCTGTTCAGCGCGGTCTCGATGACCTTTTCCGGCAAGCTGTAGACGGTCGCCCAGCTGGCGCGGCCGTCCTGCGTGTTGGCGGGAAAGCTGTGTGTTTCAATCGGCCAGTGGTACTTGCGTTTCAGCGCCTTGACGATGGCGGCCAGCGATACGCGGCCTTGCAGCGGTTCGGCGCCGGACTGGTCGCGGTTCGACAGCAGCACGGCCAGAACCTGGCCGCGGCCCGTGCGCGCGCCGGGGAAGGTGGGGGTTTTGTTTGCCATGGCCTATTTTACCGGGCAATGAACGGCAAGAGGCGCTGTGCCGCACCTTTGATCTGGCGCAAGCGCCGCGGCGGCATTGCGGCCACGACGATTACCAACTAGAAACTGGCGGAAGGCGAGGAAGTGGCGCGCAATGCCGGCGGCCACATCGGTTATCACCAGGGCACCTGAGGCGGCTGGCGTCGGCCTTTCTTACACTTTGTCCTTTCCAGTTCAGTCCGCTTTACGCAAGTGTTTGATTCCATATGATTTTTTTGTGTGGCACGCAAGCTGCTTATCCCTGTCTACGAGATGAATCCAGGCAAGTCATTCTGGATTCTTTATCCCCCGGATTTTCCGAGACTGACCACGATAAGAGGCTGCGATGAACGTCAATCACACACGAAGCAAGACGCTGGGCTGGCTGGGCGCACTGGCGGCGGCAAGCCTGCTGGCCAGCGGTCAGGCGCAGGCTGGCGCGTACGGCCTGGCCGTCAATGAGTTGAACAATTTCCGCATCACCACCAGTGCCGGCACCTTGTCGCTGGCCGGCGCCAACCGCAATGCCAGCGACAGCGCCTTCTTCGAAGGTGGCGTGGCCGTCAATCCGCGCGCCGTCAATACGGGCCCGGCCGCCAACGCCGACGTGCTGCAAGTGTGTTCGGGCGGTGGCTGCGGCGGTTTACCGCAGAATCATTACGCACCCAGCCCCAGTTCCACCCTGGAATTCGCCCGCGGCGATGCACACGCCTTCGGCAATATGCTCAATGGCGGCTCCACCGTGCGCGCCGTTGCGGAAGCACAACGCAACACGGTCGGTGCCGCCACGTCCACGGCTGGCGACACGCTCACCGGCTCCGTCAACCTGACCCTGTCGAGCGCTGGCTTCATCACCTTCAGCTTCATGGGTCGGCGCGACCTGCGCACCAGCGTGACGACCATGGGCGACAAGTCGAGCGTGTCGATCATGGATATCTTCAATATCTCGTGCAATAATTCCAGTCCCGTGGGCTGCCTGTCGAACGCGAATGCCGACGGCGTGATCTTCCAGTTCGCGCCCGATGGCGATGCCAACAATGGCAGCGACGTCAACGGCAACCATACGGTCGGCAGCCTCGACCCGTTCAGCCTGAACATGACGGCCGGCACCAACGACCCGGCCACCGGGCGCGCCTTCACGAATGGCTTTGCGATGTTTTCCCTGACTTCGAATTTCGCCCTGCCGGCCGGCAGCTACACCTTGAACTTTTCCAAGTCCACGCGCACCGACATCGTCGTCATCGATCCCTTGCAAGTACCGGAACCGGGCACCCTGTTCCTGCTGGGCGCGGGACTGGCCGCCCTGGCTTTTACGCGCCGCCAGCCGAAATAAGCAGCCGCATGAAAAACACGCGGCGCCCGCAAAGGCGCCGCGTTTTTTATGCCGACAAAAACCCTGTTAACCGAGCCGCGCCAGCGCCTGGCGCGCCAGTTGCAGCTGCTGCAGATAATAGCGGTGCAGCATGGCTGGATCGCTCAGGTCGCGCCCCAATACCAGGCGCAGCTCGCTGGCGGGACAATCGGCGGCCTGGGTCTGCACCTGGGTTTGTATCTGCAACCCCAGTTGGCGGGCCAGCTGGCGCGCCGCCTGCTCCTGCGCGGGCCGGTATTCGACGCGCGTGCGCGCCACCTGGAAGCTCGATTCATTGGCCAGACGCACCACCTGCACGGGAGCGCCGGCCAGGCTGCGCGCCAGCGCGGCGGCCAGGCCGGGCACGCCATTGCCGTTCACTATTTCCAGGCGCGGACGGGGCACGGCGGCAGCCGGCATGGACCGCTCCGCCACAGCAGTGACGACGGGCACGCCGCGCGCGGTGGCCGGCACGCGCTGCAGGCGCGCCATGCCGTCGGTTTGCGTGATGTCGATGCGCGCCATGGCCGGCGCATCCGGCAACGGCGCGGCTACAGGCGCTTCCTTCTGCGGCGCCTCCTTGCGCAAGACGGCCAGGTCGCGCCGCAGGTCGTGTTCCTGCAGGCTCTGCGCCTGACGCCGCATGACGGCCGCGCGCGCGTGCTGTCCCAGCCGTTCCAGCACTTGCGCCAAGTGCTGCCAGGCCAGCGCATTGAGCGGATCGAGCAGGCACGCCTGTTCCAGCGCCATCAACGCTTGCGCATCACGCCCGCTCAGGGAATAGACGTGACCGAGATTGCTGAACAAATACGCCTGCCGCGGCTGCGGCGGACTGGCCTCCCGCGTCAGGGCCAGCCAATGGGCGATCGCCGCATCGTGTTCACCGCGCTGCGCATGCAGCACGGCCAGGCCGTTGCGCGCATTCACGTGGCGCGGCGCGGCGCGCAAGGCTTGCTCATACGCCGCTTGCGCGGCAGGCAGGTCGCCCGCGTCAAAGTACTGGCGCCCCGCCGCATAGGCGGCATCGGCGTCGGGCCACTGCGGCAGCGGCGCGCGGGCCAGCTGCGTGGTACAGGCGGCCAGGCCCAGACAGGCGCAGGCGGCGGCCAGGCGGGAAATCGTCAAGCGCATGGTAGCTCCTTTCAGCGGCTGGCCATGGCCGGCACGAGCACGCGATACACTTCGATCACGGCCGGCCCCATGAGCACCAGCATGAGGGTGGGAAAGACGCAAAAGATCAGCGGGAACAGCAGTTTCAGGGCGATCTTGGCTGCCGCCTCCTCGGCCAGCAGGCTGCGCTTGCCGCGCAGGTTTTCCGAATGCACGCGCAGCGAATCGCCCATGCTGGTGCCGAAGCGTTCCGATTGAATCAGCATGGCAACCAGGGTGTCGACATCTTCCACGCCGCTGCGCAAAGCCAGGTTGCGCAGCGCCTTTTCCTTGGAAAAGCCGGCGCGCATTTCCATCAGCACCAGTTGCAATTCCTGCGCCAGCACCACGCTCTTGATATGAATTTCGCCCGACACTTTGACCAGCGCGCGCTCCAGACTCAGGCCCGCTTCCACGCACACGGTCAATAAATCGAGCGCGTCGGGGATGTTTTCAAAGATGTCGCGCTGGCGCCGCTTGGCCGTGCTGGCCAGCACCAGGTTGGGCAGGTAGTAGCCGACGGTGGCGCTGACGCACAGCAGCAGCAATAGCACGCTGCGCAGCTGCGCCGCCATGGCGCTGGCCGCGTACAGGCCCAGCACGGTGGGAAACAGCAAGGCCAGCACGGTTTTCGCCGCAAAATACAGGGCCGGCGCGCTGGCCTGGCGCCAGCCCGCGTTCATGAAGCGCGTGCGCAGCGGCGAGCGCTCCCAGCCCTCTTCCGGCAGCGACAGCTTGCTGAACGGCTGCGCCACGCGCGCCACCCTCTCCACCCAGCCAGAGTCGGTCACCGCCTCGCTGGCGGCCGGCGCCATGGAACCGAACAGGCGCTGGCGCAAGGTGCCGGGAAAGAAGATCACCCATGCCAGCAGGGCCAGCGCCACCACCACGGCAAAGACGATCACGAGAAACAGCAGTTGTGCACCGCTCATGCGACCTCCTGTTTTATATCCTGATACGGATGACGTTGCGCATCCAGACCACGCCCAGCGCCACCATGCCGGCCGCGTACCACAGCAGTTTGATGCCGCTGGGATCGGTCCACAGCAGGCGGATGTATTGCGGGTTGACCAGCGCCATGACACCGATCATCACCACCGGCATCAAGCCCAGCACCCAAGCCGACATGCGCCCCTCGGCCGACAGCACGCGCACCTGCCCCAGCAGTTTTAGCCGGGCGCGGATGATGCGCGCGATGCTGACCAGCACCTCGGCCAGATTGCCGCCCGATTCGCGTTGCACCAGCACGGCGATGACGAGGTAGCGCAAGTCCGTCAGCGGAATGCGCGCGGCCAGGTTTTGCAGCGCTTCGTTCATCGGCACGCCGTAATTGATTTCTTCATGCGCCATCTTGAATTCGCCGCTGATCGGCTCATTGAGTTCATCGCCCACCATCTGCAGCACATTCGAAAAAGAGTGCCCGGCGCGCAGCGCGCGGGCCAGGAAATCGGCCGCTTCCGGCAATTGCGCCTCGATCTTTTTCAGCCGCGCCGCGCGCGCGCGCAGCACGACCATGCACGGCCCGCCGCCGGCCACGCCCAGCAGCAGCAAGGCGCCCGGCAGCGGCATGGGCCAGATGGCCAGCCACAGCAGCGCCAGCAGCAGCAAGGCGCCCGCGCCGCCCAGGAACTGCGCCACCGACCAGGACAAGCCCGATTGCAGCAGCAGGTGGTCGAGCTTTGCCGCCTGCGGCAGGCGCCGCAGCCAGCGCTCGAGGCCGGGCGTGCGCGCATAGCGGCGCTGCTTGAGGATGGAGACCCGCTCGCCGCCCGCCTCGCCGCGCGCCGCCATCAGCCGCAAGCGCCGGTTGATGCGCCGCGCCGCGCTGCCATGCGTGCCCGACCACCACAGCCAGACCCCCTCCACCATCAGGATGCAGGCGGCGAACAGCAGCACGGCAAAGCCGTAGAAGACCAGGTCCATGCTGACTCCTATTCGTAGATGCGGTCCGGATCAAAAACACTATCGGGCACGGGCGCGCCGAACATGCGCAGGCGTTCCGTGAAGCGGGGCCGCACACCCGTGGCGCAAAAATGACCGAGCACCTTGCCGTCGGCATCGACGCCCGTCTGCTCGAAGCGGAAGATTTCATGCATGGCGATGATGTCGCCCTCCATGCCCGTCACCTCCTGCAGGCTGACCAGCTTGCGCGCGCCGTCCGTCAGGCGCGACACTTGCATCACCACCGTCACGGCCGAACATATCTGCTGGCGCGTGGCGCGCGGCGTCAGGTTCACGCTGGCCATGCCGACCATGTTTTCCAGCCGCGCCAGCGCGTCGCGCGCCGTGTTCGAGTGGATGGTCGCCAGCGACCCTTCATGGCCCGTGTTCATCGCCTGCAGCATGTCGAGCGCCTCGGCGCCGCGCACCTCGCCCAGGATGATGCGGTCGGGCCGCATGCGCAGCGCATTGCGCACCAGCGCGCGCTGGCTCACTTCGCCCTTGCCCTCGATATTCGGCGGACGCGTTTCCAGGCGCACCACGTGCGGCTGGCGCAGCGCCAGTTCGGCCGCATCCTCGATGGTGACGATGCGCTCGCTGCCGGGGATGAAGCCGGACAGCACGTTGAGCAGGGTCGTCTTGCCGCTGCCCGTGCCGCCCGAGATCAGGATGTTGACCTTGGCCTGCCCCAGCGCCTGCAGCACCTGCACCATGGGCGGCGTCAGGCTTTTGTAATCGAGCAGATTGGCGATCGTCAAAGGCTGCACGGCAAAGCGCCGGATCGACAGGATCGGGCCATCGACGGCCAGCGGCGGAATGATGGCATTCACGCGCGAGCCATCGGGCAGGCGCGCGTCGACCATCGGGCTCGATTCGTCGACACGCCGGCCCACGCGCGAGACGATCTTTTCGATGATCTTCATCAGGTGCGCATTGTCGTGGAAGGTCACGTCCGTCAGCTGCAGCCGCCCGCCCCGCTCCACGTACACCTTGTCGCAGGTATTGACGAGGATATCGGACACGCTGGCATCGGCCAGCAAGGGTTCGAGCGGGCCAAAGCCCAACATCTCGTGCTGGATGTCGAGCACCAGGCTATGCCGCTCGTGCTGGTTCAGGACGATGCGCTCTTCCTCGATCACGCGCTGCACCAGCAGCGCCAGCTCGTGCTTGAACTGCTCCGCCGTCAGGCGTTTCAAGCGTTCCAGGTCGATACGGTCGAGTATCGTCTGGTGCATGGTCTTTTTGAGTTCCTGGTAGGCGTGCAGCGCCAGCGCGCCTTGTGCATTGGTGGCGGGGCGCACCGTTTCATTCGCCGCCAGGCGTTCGCGTAAAGTCATCTTGGCTCCCATGATGGCTCCCGGCGGGAGCCTTGACATCGATTGCGGTCCTAGGACTCGCTGCGGCTGAACAAACGGTCGAACAGGCCGCGGCTTTCCGTCACGCGGCGCGCCGTCACCAGTTCCACCAGCTCGGCCAGGCTGCGCGCCACGGCGCTGGTGCGCGACAGCTGCAGCAGCGGAATGCCCTGGTTGACGGAGTCGGTGGCGGCAATGTAATCGTTGGGCACCGTGTGCACCACTTCGGCGCCCAGCGCCTGCTCCAGATCCGCCAGACGCAATCGCCCGCCCTTTTCATAGCGGTTGACGATCAGGCGCAGGCGCTCGCCCGGATAGCCGAGCGAGCGGAAAATGTCGAGCAGGCGGCGCCCGTCGCGGATGTCGGGCAGGGCCAGCTGCAGCACCGGATAGATGGCGTCGGCGTTGTCGAGCGCGCGCAGCGACAGCGCATCGATCTGGCGCCCCACGTCGAGCACGATGTAGTCGTAGTGCTGGCGCGCCACGGCCAGGATGCGGTCCATGTGCTCGGGCTGCATGTCGACCTTGTGCGCGGGGTCGTCGGCCGCCGCCAGCACGCCGAAGTTCGGCGTCACGTGCACCAGGCACGAAGCGAGAAAGGCGCCATCCATGCGCGCGATCTGCGCGCAGATGTCGGACAGGGTCATGGCCGGCTTCTGGTCCGACACATATAAAGTGGCGTCGCCGAACTGGCCGTGCAAGTCGATCAGCAGCACCTTGCAGCCGGCCAGGCTGGCCAGCGCATACGAAAAATTCGTCGACAAAAACGTCGCGCCGCTGCCGCCCTTGCACGAGATGAAAGCGAGCACTTTACCGTCGCGCATCTGCGTCACGCCGGCCTGGATATCGACCCGGTCCATCGCCTCGTGGAAGGCCTTGTGCACCAGCGGCAGCTGCAGCACTTCGCGCATGCCGGCGCGCATGGCGCGGATCAGCACATCCTGCTGCTGGCCGCGCGTGAGCAGCATCAGCACGGCCAGCGGATACTGGCGCGCCAGGCGCTCGAGCAGGTCGGCTTCGTTGGCATCGATGCCGCTGGCATCGACGATCACCAGTTCCGGCGCTTCGGGCAGCATGCGCTCGACGGCGTCGCGCAGGCCGCTGCGCCGCTCCAGCAGCCGCAGCACGGGCATGCGGGCCGCGCCTTGCGCCGCGATTTCATCGTGCAAGCTGGCGTCACGGGTAATCATCAAGGCTTTCATCACGCCTCCTTCATTCAATGCACTACATTCGGCTGCGCCGGCGGCTTGGCGCTCATGGACAAAAGCCGGGATTGTCCGGATAGCCCAGCGACTCGGCCACCGCCATGGTGGTCCCGCTGGGCAAACGTATGGCCCCTGCGCCGGAGGGAAACATCATCCCCAGCAGCGGCAGCACGGGCCGGTAGGGCACACGCTCGCAGCGCGCGCCGTCGCCGGGCTGGCACAGGCGCGCGCGCACGAAGCGGATGCAGCTGGCGCCATGCGGATCGTCCAGGCAATTGATGCGGTTGCGCTGCGGGCACCCCGGCAGCACCGTCACCGGCACGGCCGCCAGCGCGACGCCGCCCGCGCTTTCCGACAAATAATCGATGCGCACATGCGCGTCGCCGATGCCGCCACCCAGCGGCAGCGTGCCCGGCGTAGCGCGCAGCACGGCTTGCGTGCGCACGGCCTGCAAGGCGCCGGCATTGCTGAAATCAGTGACGGCGGCGGCGCGCGCCGCGCGCCGGGTAATCTCATGCACCATGTTCCACACGTACACGGCGCGCGCCATTTCCAGCATGGCGAACAGGAACAGGAAGAACAGCAGCGCCAGCATGGCGAATTCGACGGCGAAAACGCCGCGCTGACGCTGCCGGCGACGGTGCGGGTCAATGCACATAGCGCAAGGTCGCGTTGGCCCGCAGCGGGATCGGCGCCAGTTGCGGCAGCCACTTGCGGGTCAGCGCAGGCAGGAAATCCACCGGCATGTCGGCGGTGACCTTGATGCGCACCTGCAGCGGCGCCGTCGCGTAGCTGCCGCAGGCATAGGAATCGTCGGCGTACACGCAATCCACATTGACCCATGCGGGGTTGATGTCCGGCCAGCTTTCGGCCATCGCTTCGGCCACCATCTCGCGCGCCAGCGCGGCGCCCAGGCTCGCCGTATCGAACTTGCCCATCTGCGGCAGCGGCATCGTCGCCATGTAGCGCGCCGCATCGTGCGCGCTTTTTTGCAGTGCCGTGTACACCAGCAGCGCGCGGCCGAACAGCAGCACGAAGGGCAGCAGCGCCATGAAAAACAGCAGGATCAGTGCCAGCTCGATGGCGGCGACGCCGCCCTGGCGGCGCGCGGCGCGGCAGGGCGGCTTCATCGCAGCAGCTCCGCGGGACCGGCCAGCGTGCCCTCTTCCACCAGGCCGGCAAATTCGGCGCTCAATACGCCATTGCTGGCCGGCGCCGTCATGAAGAAGCGGCCGATGCCGCGCACCTGCGCCAGCACGTCGCCGCCGGCCGGCACGGGACAGGCCAGCAGCGCAATGTGCAGCAGGCGGCGCTGCGCCACGCCCGTGTTGCCGGTCGGCGCCGTCTGGAAGCCCAGCGTCTGGTAGGGCGGCGTGGCAGGGTAGCCGGACTTGGCGGCCGGCGCGGCCGGGCTGGCCGGATACAGCTTGGGCCAGTCGCTGGTGGCAAACGGCAGATAACCGCCGGCCGGCTTCGGGTTGCTGTACCTGGCCGCCCTGGAAAACGACCACAGCGGCCCGTAACTGCCGACGGCGGGCGGCGTCGCGTTCGATTCCGGATCGGCCACGGACAGCAGCGGATTGCCCGTGCTCAGGGCGCTCGGCGCATCGGGCGCGTTGGTCATCCACCAGCTCGCGGCCGTATTCGGATAGGCGCGGATATTCGTGTCGGGCGGCGCCGTGACGGCATGGCAGCCGCTGCCCGCATGCTGGTTGAAGCGCGCATTGAAGGCCGTCCACAGCGCGGCGGGAAACGGCCGGTGCACGTGCACCTGGGCGCTGCCGATGCGCGGATACTGCACCGTGCCGCTGCAGACAAACGGCAGCACGCTCGCTTCGCCGACCTGCTGCGACACTCCCACCACGCCCGGCTGGCCCAGCGGATTGAGCACGAAATGTTCGGCCGTGGCGCCATGCGGATTGAGTTTCAACAGGTTATACGCCACGCCGCGGCGAAAGCCATATTCCAGCAACTCGACGGCCGGCAGCAGTGCCGCATTCGTGCGCGGGCTGGCCGCGCTGGCCGA
>NZ_JABXFH010000057.1:0-34235 GCF_013372745.1 Janthinobacterium sp. BJB401
TCCATGCGCTCGAACCGAGCCCTGTGCCAGCTGGCTGGCCAGTACGCGGTCGATCTGTTCATCGGCGCCACCTTGCAGATGGATGGCCTGGGCAACTCGTCCACCGTGACGAATGGCCGCCTGGCCGGCTTCGGCGGCGCGCCCAACATGGGCCACGACCCGCATGGCCGGCGCCACCCGACGCCGGCCTGGCTGGACCTGATCGAGACGGACGACCCGCTCGCGCGCGGCAAGAAGCTGGTGGTGCAGATGGTCGAGACGTTCCAGGATGGCGGCCAGCCGACGATCGTCGAATCGCTCGACGCCGTGGCAGTGGGCCAGGCCAGCGGCATGCCGCTCGCGCCCGTGATGATCTATGGCGACGACGTCACCCACGTGCTGACGGAAGAGGGCATCGCCTACCTGTACAAGGCCCGCTCGCTCGACGAACGCAAGGCCATGCTGGCGGCGGTCGCTGGCGTGACGCCCATCGGCCTGCGCCACGACCCGAAGACGACGGCGAAATTGCGCGCCGACGGCCTGATCGCGCTGCCCGAGGATATCGGCGTGCAGCGCGGCGCGGCGAACCGCTCGCTGCTGGCGGCGAAAAGCATCGCCGACCTGGTCGAATGGTCGGACGGCCTGTATCAACCACCCGCCAAATTCAGGAGCTGGTAATGATTGCAATGAGCACAATGATGATAAGGCCAGTGCAGAGACGTTCTGCCGCGCTGGGACGGCAAGTGCTGCAGGCGCTGCTCGATGAAGTGACCTTGACGCCGAAACCGGGCCTGGTCGATTTGCGCAGCCGTGGCGCCCACACGGACTTGAATTGGGCCCTGATGTGCCATTCGGCCTGCGTGCTGGAGCCCGTGTTTGCCGCCATGGCCGACGCTGGCGCGCAGAGTGAAGACGACGACCAGCTGCGCCAGCGCATCGGCGCCATCGGCCGCGATGGCGAGGCGCTGATGCTGGCGGCGACGGGCGGCGTGAACACGCACCGGGGCGCCATCTGGGCGCTGGGTCTCCTGGTGACGGCGGCGGCGCAGCAGGGCGCGCGCGGCGCATCGCTGGCGCCAACAGCCGTGGCGGCGCGGGCCGGTGCGCTGGCCCGTTTGCATGACCGCGGCGCGCCTGGCGCCACCGGCAACAAGGGCGAGCTGGCGTGCCGCCAGTACCAGGTCGACGGCGCACGGGGCCAGGCCCGCGCCGGCTTTCCGCTGGTGACAGATGTGGGGCTGGCGCAGCTGTACGCCTCGCGGGCGCGCGGCGACAACGAAACGACGGCGCGCCTGAACGCCTTGCTGGCGATTATCAGCCAGCTGGACGACACCTGCGTGCTGTCGCGCGGCGGCGAGACGGCCCTACTGGCATTACAGGCAGGGGCGGCGCGGGTGCTGGCGGCCGGCGGCGCGGCCACGGCCGACGGTTCACAAGCGCTGCTGGCGCTGGAAGCGGTGGCGCTGGCGCGCGGCGTGTCGCCTGGCGGCGCGGCCGATCTGCTGGCCGCGACCCTGTTCCTCGACCGATTGACACAGGGAGAAGCGCATGGAAACGCGTGACTATACATTCCCGGCCGGGCAGCCGGCGTCTAGCCGCGCCCTGGCCGGCGTCGTCGGCTCGGGCGATCTGGAAGTGCTGCTGCAGCCAGGCGACGATGGCGTGACCCGCATCGTCGTCAACACCTCCGTCGATGGCAAGGGCGCCGTGTGGGATGCGCTCCTGCAGCGCGTATTCGGCGGCGAGCCGCTGCCGGCGGCGCGCATCGTCATCAACGATTGCGGCGCCACGCCGGGCGTGGTGCGCATGCGCATCGAGCAAGCCTACGAAGAATTGCAAGCGGGGAGGACGGCATGAGCACCTTGAAGGAATTGCTGGAGCGCGACAGCTTCATCGAACGCGGGGCGCGCAGCCGGGCCAGGGCCTTGCTGGACGCTGGCAGCATGCGCGAACTGCTCGATCCGTTCTGCGGCATCGCCTCGCCCTGGCTGCCGCAACAAGGCGTGACGGCCCAGGCGGATGACGGCGTGGTGGTGGCCAAGGGCCTGTTCGACGGCCAGCCGGCCGTGGTGCTGGCCATCGAAGGCGCCTACCAGGGCGGCAGCATGGGCGAAGTGGGCGGCGCGAAAATCGCCGGCGCGCTGGAACTGGCGGCGCGCGACAACCGCAACGGCATACCGACACGCGCCGTGATCCTGTTCGAGACGGGCGGCGTGCGCCTGCAGGAAGCCAACCTGGGCCTCGCTGCCATCGCCGACATCCATGCGGCGATTGTCGATCTGCGCCGCTACCAGCCCGTGATCGGGATCACGGCCGGCACCGTCGGCTGCTACGGCGGCATGTCGATCGCGGCAGGTCTGTGCAGTTACTTGATCGTCACGCGCGAGGCGCGCCTGGGGCTCAATGGTCCCGCCGTGATCGAGCAGGAAGCGGGCGTGGACGAATTCGACTCGCGCAACAAACCGTTCATCTGGAGCCTCACGGGCGGCGAGCAGCGTTTCCACAGCGGCCTGGCCGACGCCTATGTCGAGGACGATACGGCGCAGATGCGCGCCACAGTGGCCGCATTGTTCGCACGCGGCGTGCCGGCACAGCACCGCAGCAGTCAGGCAGATGATTTTCTCGCCCGCCTGGCGCAAGTGGACGCCGGGCCGCAAGCCACGCCGCAAGCCGTGCGCGCCATCTACAGCAAAGGAACCGCAGCATGAACGCCATCACCGATACGAGCCGGGGCGCCGTCTGGCTGGCGGCACTCACGAATAACGCTGCGCCGCTGGACGGCTACCCGCCTTCCGTGCGCGTGGTCGACGCTCCGCTGGCCGGAGAAACTGCGCGCTACCTCGCCGTGCTGCCCGACCCGGACAACCGGTTTACGCGCGCCCGTACCGGTGAAATCGGCCTGGTCGAGGCGTGGCAGCTGGCGCGCGCCGTGCAGCAGGTGGTGCTTGAGGACCGTGACCTGGCCGTGAAACGGCCCATCGTCGCCGTCATCGACGTGGCCAGCCAGGCGTATGGCCGGCGCGAGGAAGCGTACGGCATCCACCAGGCGCTGGCCGGCGCGGCGGGGGCGTATGCCGAGGCGCGCCTGGCCGGCCATCCCGTGATTGGCCTGATCGTCGGCAAGGCCATGTCGGGCGCCTTCCTCGCGCACGGCTACCAGGCCAACCGCCTGATCGCGCTCGACGATCCGCAAGTGATGGTGCATGCGATGGGCAAGGCCTCGGCCGCGCGCATCACCCTGCGCACCGTGGCGGCGCTCGAAGCGCTGGCCGCAAGCATCGCGCCGATGGCCTACGACATTGGCAACTACGCCACCCTGGGCCTGCTGTGGCAAACCTTGCAGGTGGCGCAGCCGGACGATCCGTCCCAGCTTGATCTGGCACAGGTGCAGGGCAGCCTGCAGGCGGCGCTGGCCGACATCCGCGCCGATCCGCAGCGCGACCTGTCCAGCCGCCTGGGCGCGCCGCACCGCCAGGCGTCGGCAAAAGTCAGGGAGGTGCTGGGGCAGCAGTGGTAAGTGAAACAACAGAGAAGACACCAAGTCATTCCTATTCCTATAACGGAGACAAATCATGATCATTTACGGAACCGCACTGCTGGCCTTATGCCATTTGCTCGGCATCTTCCTGGGCGACCTGCTCGGGCAGCTGATGGGCGTCAAGACCAACGTGGGCGGCGTGGGCATCGCCATGCTGCTGCTGATCTGCGCCCGGCTCTACATGCAGCGGCGCGCCTGGCTGCCGCAGATGACGGAACGGGGCGTCGAATACTGGGGCGCCATGTATATTCCCGTGGTGGTGGCGATGGCGGCGCAGCAGGACGTGGTGGCGGCGCTGCGTGGCGGGCCGGTGGCCGTGCTGGCCGCCATCGGTTCCGTGCTGGTCTGCGGCGCCGTCATTTCTCTGATGAACAGGATGGAAAACCCCGCCGCCGAAGCCGACCCGATGTTGATCAAGGAGCACCGTCATGCTTGAACTCTTTGAAAAAGCCGCCATCCACAACGGCCTGGTGACGGCATTCGCCTTTGTCGGCCTGATCATGCTGCTGTCGGTGGCGCTGTCGAAGTATCTGACCCTGGGCCGCGTGCATGGCTCGGCCATCGCCATCGTGATCGGGCTGGGCCTCGCTTACTGGGGCGGCGTGCATAGCGGCGGCCACAAGGGACTGGCCGATTTGTCGCTGTTCGGCGGCATCGGTCTGATGGGCGGCGCCATGCTGCGCGACTTTGCCATCGTCGCCACGGCCTTCGAGGTGCAGGCGACGGAAGCGCGCAAGGCGGGCCTGATCGGCGTCGTGGCGCTGATGCTGGGCGTGGTGCTGCCGTTTCTCGTCGGCGCTGGCGTGGCGTACGCGTTTGGCTATTCGGACGCCGTCAGCATGACCACCATCGGCGCCGGCGCCGTCACGTACATCGTCGGCCCCGTCACGGGTGCGGCCATCGGCGCCAGCTCGGACGTCATGGCCCTGAGTATCGCGGCGGGCCTCATCAAGGCCATCCTGGTGATGGTGGGCACGCCCGCCGCGGCGCGCTTTTTGCGCCTGAAAACGCCGCGTTCGGCCATGGTCTTCGGCGGCCTGGCCGGCACCGTCAGCGGCGTGTCGGCGGGCCTGGCCGCCACCGACCGCAAACTGGTGCCGTATGGCGCGCTGGTGGCCACGTTTCATACGGGCCTGGGCTGCTTACTGGGCCCTTCGCTGCTGTTCTTTGCCGTCAAGGCGGTGGTGGCCTGATGGAAGCCTGGCGCGCGCATGATTTGCTGTGGCTGGACGGCTTGCCGGACGACGCATGCTTGCCCGTCTGGGCCGACGCCGCCTGGCTGCAGGCCGCACCGGTGGTGGTGCGGCGCGCCAGCTGCTTGCCCGGGCGCATCCCCGTGGGCTTGCGCGGCATGCTGCGCAGCGAGCGGCACGGGTTTGAAATAGACGCTGCCGCCGTCGCGCGCCGCGTGACACCGGAAATGCTGGCGCATGCGCCTGTGGCGGATTTTTCCTGCGCCGCGCTGTACGCGCTACGGCTGGTGGCGCCGCTGCTCGACGCCACGGGTTGGGCCTGGGGGCCGACGGGCGGCGCGGGTTTCGCGCTGGCCAGCGGCTTGCCCGTGCTGCGCGCCGACAGCGACCTCGATCTCGTGCTGCGCATCGGCGCGCCGCCGGACCTCGCCCAGGCCGACGCCCTGCGCGCCATCGCGGCCACTGTCACGGCGTGCCGGCTGGACCTGCAGATCGACACGGGCCGTGGCGGCTTTGCGTATGCCGAGTGGGCGGCGGGGCGGGCCAAGGTCTTGCTGAAAACGGATCACGGTCCCGTGCTGACGGCCACGCCATGGGAGCTGGCATGAGCGTGTTATTTACCTTTCCCGGCCAGGGCGCCCAGACTCCGGGCATGTTGCATGCGCTGCCCGGTGATGCTGCCGTGGCGGCGGTTCTGGCCGAAGCGGCGGACGTGCTGGGTCACGATCCCTTGGCGCTGGACACGGCTGCCGCGCTGGCCTCGACGCGGGCCGTGCAACTGTGTTTGCTGATCGCGGGCGTGGCCATGGCGCGTTCCTTGGTCGCGCGCGGCGCGTTGCCGGACATGGTGGTCGGCTTTTCCATTGGCGAATATGCGGCGGCCGTCGTCGCCGGCGCGCTCGATTATGCGGACGCCGTGCGCCTGGTGGCGCGGCGCGGCGAGTTGATGGAACAAGCGTATCCCACCGGCTACGGCATGGCGGCCATCATCGGACTTGATCTTGCGCAGCTGGAACCCTTGCTGGCGCAAGTGCATGGCGCGGCCACGCCCGTGTATGTCGCCAACCTGAACGCGCCGCGCCAGATCGCCATTGCCGGCAGCGAAGCCGCCTTGCACGCCGTGATGGCGCTTGCCCTCGCGCATGGCTCCAGCAAGGCCAAGCGCCTGGCCGTCAGCGTGCCATCGCATTGCCCGTTGATGGAGGCTGCCGCGGGCGACATGGCTGCCGCCTTCGATGGTGTGGTAGTGCGCCGGCCATCGCTCGTCTACCTGAGCAGCAGCGCGGCGCGCGCGCTGTTCGACCCGGCCCGCATCCGCGACAGCCTGGCCGCCAACATGGCGCAGCGCGTGCAGTGGAACAGTACCGTGCGCCTGGCGTGGGAGCGGGGCGCACGGCTGGCGCTGGAAATGCCGCCTGGCAGCGTCCTGACGCGGCTGACGGCGCCCGACTTCACGGACGGCGTGGCCATCTGCTGCGATGGCAACCGCAGCGACAGCCTGCTGGCGCTGGTGAGGCGGGAGCGGGACGGCGCCGCGCCTTAGAGCCTGGCACTCAGTCCAATCTGGAAGCCACGGCCCGGCAAGGGCGCGATATATTTCAGTGGAGAATTGTGCGGCCTGGCATCGTTATCGAGCAGGTTGGTGCCGCTAATAAATACTTCGAGGCCTGCGAACGGTGAATTCGGCACCTGCAGTGCGCGGCTCACCTGGAAGTTCACCATGGTGTAGCCGTCGAGCGGCACTTCCTCGCTGACGCTTTTGCCCAGATACTTCTGCTTGTCGTACCAGGTGCCGGAAAGCCGGGTCTTCCACCCCTGGTTTTCCCACAGCACGTTGGCGCCATAGCGGTTGGTGGGCATGTTGGGCAGATAGGCGCCGTCGTTGTGCGCGCGCAGCTTGTCGGGATTGTCCGCCTTGTTCTTGACCAGGTCGGCAAATGCGGAGAGGTTCAGCTTGCCGTAGCCGCCAAGCTGAATCACCTGGGAGGCATCGATCTCGAATCCCCTGACCGTCGTATCGGTCTGCTTCCAATATTTCAAGGGCAAGCGATTGGCCATCTGCGCTCCCGAATGGCCAAGGTAGAGATAGTTTTCGTACTTCATGACGTAGCCCGTTGCGGACAGCTGGAAGCCGCGATTGGCGAATAAGCCCGTAAGCTCGGTATTCCGCGCGCGCTCGGCCTTCAGGTCCTGGTTGCCTTCTTCCTGCGTCATGATCGAATAGTGGCGGTTGCTCGCGTACAACTCATTGACGTCGGGTGCTCTTTCCGAGGCGGCATAGCGCAGCTTCGCGCCGAAAAGCTGGCCCAGCTTGGCCGAGGCCCCCAGGCTATAGCTGTTCAGGCTGAACGACTTGTCCTCGAGTTTGACATTTTTCGCATTCCTCGACGTCTTGAAGCCGCTCTTGCGGATCTCGTGGTCCACTTTTTCATGGCGAAAGCCGGCATCGAAAGTGGCCCAGTCGAGGTCGAGGCTCTCCTTGACGAACAGGGCATTGCTGACCGTGCTCGCATCGGGCAGGTACAGTTGAGGTCCGCTACCGGCGATTTCCCGGGATTGATGGCTCAAGCCAAGCAAGCCGCTCAATGGGCCCGCGCGCCGGTGCGCCAGCAGCAGTTCGGCCTGATTGGTGTCGAACTGGTAATCGTTCGCCTTGGCCGCACCGAGACGTTCTCCCGACGTATTGTTCAGGCGGGATACGCGCAGCTGCGCGCTTTCCATATACGCGACGGGGTCGAGCAGCTTCGCTTCCAGCGCATATTTATCCTGGCTGATCACGACGCCGACGGGCAGTCCCTCGTCATAGTTCGCGCCGAACGACTTGTTTTCCATGGAAAAGCCCGGCACGCCATACTCGCTATTTTTGGTGTCGACGCTGACGGCCACGTAGCCGCGATCGAAAAAGTAGGTGCTGCCGACGGCAAAGTGGGAGTTGCTGGCATGGCTGTTGCCCAGGGTGCCGTGGTAGTCGGGAGTCACATCCTTGTTGATCTTGTTTTGCACCGTCTTGGGCGTACCGGGCACGTAAGCGGGGTTGGCCGGATTGACGTAGGTCTTGCGCTGCCAGACGGAGGTCGGCTGATTCGTATAGAAGGAAAAATCACCGTCGGCCCAGTCCGGATTTTCCTTCATGAACTGGTCGATAAACGGTTGCGACGCCTTGTTGTAGACTTGCTGGATCCTCGCTTCTTTCTGGCAACTGTCGGCCAGAAAGGTATTCACGCCGCCCTTCGAAGGAAACAGCTGGCTGTTGCACACGGCGGCCTTGCTGTTGCCCGGAATATCGTAGTGTCCGATCTTCTGGAAGGACATCTGCAGGTTGGTCGAGAAGCGCTTGCCATCGTTGAAGTTCATGCGCAAGCCCTGGGCGTTGGCGTCGTTGAAGCCCTTGCGCAGGACGGATTCCAGGTCTTTCGGCTTGTCCTCCATCTTCCTGGAAATGAGGCCGGAATCGACGTCGACGCTGCCGCCAATCGCATTGCCGCCAAAACGCACGCTATCGGACGATTTGTTGACGGTCACGCTGCGCGCAAACAGGGGATCGAACGGGATGTTGATGTCGCCGCTGAGCGCATTCATGCCGAGGATGGACTGGCCATCTTCAAGTATCTGCACGCGGCTGCCGCTCAGGCTGCGTATCACCGGTGCGCCTGCATTCGGCCCGAAGGCGCTGCTTTGCACGCCCGAGACATGCTCGAGCATGTTGCCCAAGGTCCTGTTCTGGGCTTGCGTATTTTCGACCAGAACGACGCTGTCGATGGTGGAAGGCTTGTCTGCCCGGACTTTGATGGTCTGTAAGGTAACGTCGTCGGCCGCGTAAGCGAGCGGGGCAGTGGACAGCATGGCGGCTGCGAATACGTGATGGCGCATAAGACTCTCTAAAAAGACGGAATGGGTGCTGGCGCTGGACGCAGGCGCAGCGCGAAGGTGTAGATGCAATTAAGTTGCAATAATAACTTGCACCTAACTCTATTGCAAGTAAACTGCATTTAGCCGCATGGAGAGCGCAGCGCGGACAGCCGGCATGAGCCGGCTACCGTGTAGCGAAGTGCGGAGGTGGGGTGGAGTTACGCGGTGCGCGTGTGCGGCGAAGGCTGAATGCGTCCGCCTGCGCCGTGATGGGGGTGCTGCTTCAGGTAAGCTTCAATGGCTTCGCGCCTGCAGCCGGCGCGCGCGCCGTTTGCGCTCCCAGATGACGATGCCCGTCACCGACAGCATGGCCACCATCACGCCCATGAAGGACATCATGATGCGGCCCGGCAAGCCGAGGATGCGGCCCGAGTGCAGGGGGAATTGCAGTTGCACGAAGACATCGGCCGCCGTACCTTCCCACGGCTTGTGCTGGCCGATGATGCTGCCGTCCATGCCGTCGACGTAGAGGTTCGACAGGCCCATGCCGGCCGCGCCGAATTCGTCGGCCGGGTCGAAGAAGGAGACGTTGTAGAACGAGTAATTGCCGCCATAATAAATGCCGCCGATGGGCGCCGTGATGCCACGCTGCACGGCCTGCTTTTTGGCGATGTCCACCGCCTGTTCAAAACCGATCACGGGTGTGATGTAGGTGCCGTAGGGCGCCGGCGTCTGCGTTTCGTACGGTCCCGGCGTGGTGGTGGAGACGAGCGACATGACGGGATAAAACACTTCGCGGTACAGGTTCAGCGAGAACGAGGTAAACGCGACAACAATAATGACGGCCCACACCCACAGGCCGCCCGCGCGGTGCAGGTCGAAATTGAGCTTGTAGCCGCCGGCCGCCCAGCGCACGACCCACGACGGTTTCCACCGCCGCCACCAGCTGGCGGCGTCGCGGTGGCGCGGCGTTTCGTCTTGCGCGCGCGGGCGCAAACGGCGCGGCGTGGTCAGGTAAAACGCCACCATGCTGTCGAGCAACCAGATCAGGGCAACCGTCCCCATCAGCCAGTAACCCCAGCGGTCCGTGCCCCAGAAGGCGGGCACGTGCAGGCTGTAGTGCAGATGGCGCAAGAACGGCATCAGGCTGCGGCGCGACAGGGAAATGGCCGTCGAATCGCGCGTGCCCGTGATCTGCGCCGTGACGGGGTCGATGTAGACGGTGTTGTAGTCGAGCACGAACGGCTTGTTCGTGGCCGGGTCGGTCAATGGGCGCACCATGAAGGCGCCCGCATGGCCTTCTTCCAGGCCCAGGGTCATGTAATTGACTTCCACGCGCGGGTCGGCAGCGGCGACTTTTTGCGCCAGCACAAATGGTTGCTGCAGGGGACCGCGGCCCGGCGTGTCCATGATGTCGGCGTTGAGCCACTCGTCCAGTTCGTGGTCCCATGAGGTGACGGCGCCCGTGAGGCCCGCAACGATGAGGAAGAGGGCGATGGTGAGACCGGCCCAGCGGTGTATGACAGTCCAGAAAGCGCGCATGCGGTACAAACCTTCAACATGAAACCGGCTTGTTGCCGCCAGCAGGCGCCACCGGGGCGCACAGGGCCAGGCACGAGCCTGGCATTTTGATAATGGGAATCGTTCTCATTATCCGCCGTGGCGTGGCGTTTGTCCAGCGCCACTGATGTTGCCCAAGGTTAAATAGCGCATGCTAAGATGCTAGCAAGAAGTTAATTTACATTCCACATGGAAATATTCAAGGCTGAAGCGGCATGCGCATAGAAGACCGGAACAATGTCCGCATTCGCGAATGCAGCGCCGTGCCGCCAAGGCACGCGGCAACCACCATGGTGTTCATGCATGGCTTTGGCTGCGATCAAACCATGTGGCGCTACCTGGAACCGCTGTTTCGCCCCCACTACCGCACCGTGCTGTTCGACCTGGTCGGCAGCGGCGCTTCCGACCTGGGCGCCTATGATTTCGAAAGCTACGCGCGGCTCGACGCGCATGGCGCCGATTTGCGCCGGGTCATCCATGCCGTTGGCGGCGGCCCCGTGATTTGCGTCGGCCATTCCGTCAGCGCCATGAGTGCCTTGCTGGCGACCATTGCCGAACCGGAGCTGTTCGCCGCGCAAGTCATGCTGGCGCCGTCACCGTGCTATGTCGACGATGCGGCGGCCGGCTACCGTGGCGGCTTCAGCCGTGCCGATATCGACGACTTGCTCGATGCCATGGACAGCAATTACCTGGGCTGGTCCGCCGGCATGGCGCCTGCCATCATGGGCGCGCCCGACCAGCCGGTGCTGGCAGGCGACCTGGTGAGCAGCTTTTGCCGCACGGATCCCGCCATCGCCCGGCATTTCGCGCAAGCGACGTTCTTGTCCGACCACCGCGCCGTCTTGCCGCACAACAGCATACCGGCCCTGATCGTGCAATGCAGCGACGACTTCATCGCGCCGCCGTTTGTGGGCGAATACCTGCGCGAGATGCTGCCGCACAGCAGCCTGCACGTGGTCGACAATGTCGGCCATTGCCCGCACATGAGCGCGCCCGATGCCAGCTACCGCGCCGTCCGCCACTTTCTCGACGGCCTGCACCTGTAATGCGCGACACGATGCCTTCCTTGCCTGATACCACTACCTTGTTCCAGCACGCGGCCTGCGGTTTGTTGCTGTGCACGGCCGACGGCACCATCGTGCAGGCGAACGCCACGTTTTGCGGCTGGCTCGGCTATGGCGCCGAAGAATTGATCGGGAAAAAGAAGTTGCAGGACTTGCTGACCATCGGCGGGCGCGTGTTTCACCAGACGCACTGGCTGCCGTTGATGCAGGTGCAGGGCAGCGTATCGGAAATATTGCTCGACATGCGCCAGCGCCAGGGGCAATCCATCCCCATGCTGTTCAACGCCGTGCGCCGCGTGCATGACGGCGTTCGCTATGACGAGATCGCCGCCTTTGTCGCCAGCGACCGGCGCAAGTACGAACAGCAGCTGCAACTGGCGCGCAAGGAGGCGGGCGAACTCAACGAGCAGCTGGCGGCCGCCGACCGGCGCAAGGACGAATTCCTGGCCACCCTGGCGCACGAACTGCGCAATCCGCTGGCGCCCATGCGCAATGTGCTGGAAGTGTTGCGCCTGGCGCAGCTGGATGACCCGCAGCTGTGCTGGGCGCGCGACGTGCTGGGCCGGCAGGTGGGCCACATGACGCACCTGGTCGACGATTTGATGGAAGTGTCGCGCATCACGCAAGGCCGTCTGGAACTGCGCCGCGCCAGCGTGGAACTGGCGCCCGTAGTGGAGGCCGCCCTGCACAGCGTGGCGGAGCTGGCGGCGCAATCGGGCCACAAGGTGCTCGTGGAGCAATGGCCGCAAGCTGTCTGGCTCGACGCCGACGCCACGCGCCTGGGGCAGATGATCGGCAACCTGCTGACCAACGCCGTCAAGTACACGCCCGCCAACGGCATCATCGGGCTGGACGTGGCATGCACGGAAAACGACGTACACATTACCGTGCGTGATTCGGGCATCGGTATCGCGCCTGAGCACCTGGACAAGGTATTTGACCTGTTTTCGCAGCTGGAGCCGGCCCTGTCGCGGGCTCAGGGTGGGCTGGGCATCGGCCTGTCGCTGGTGCGCGGCCTGGCCGAATTGCATGGCGGCAGCATCAGCGCGCACAGCGATGGCGTCGGGCAGGGCAGCACCTTTACATTGCGTCTGCCGCTGCCGGCCGTGCCTTTGCTGGCGCCGCCCGAATCCAACCGCCGCTTGCTGGCCGGCACGCGCGAGGGCAAGGTGCTGGTCATCGACGACAGCGCCGACGCGGCCGAAAGCCTGGCGCTGGCGCTCGACATCCTCGGCTATGACGTGCGCACGGCCTACGATGGCCCGGCCGGCATGGCGGCGGCGCAAGTTTTCATGCCACAAGTGATCCTGCTCGATATCGGCTTGCCGCACATGAATGGCTATGACGTGGCGCGCCTGTTCCGTAGTGAACCCTGCGGCAAGGACGCCATCCTCGTGGCCGTCACGGGCTGGGGCCAGGACAAGGATCGCCAGATGGCGTCCGATGCGGGCTTCGATTTGCACCTGACCAAGCCCGTGGATTTTTACGAGCTCGATGCAGTGCTGCAAAAGATGCTGCAAACGAGCTGAGTTGCCGCAGGGCCGTCCGGCCCGCATGCGGCAGCCATTGCCTGCGCCTGTTCGCCTCCCATCATCTATTTCCGTTGAAATACCTCACTTGTTTGCGGTAAATCAAACACGGAATACCAATACTCAATTCATAAAAAATTTCATTTAAAAATTAAATGTTATTAATGGATAGATTCTGATTATTATTAAAAATAATTTGACTTGAAAAAATAATTAAAATATCCTCTCATCGTGGTTGCGATAATGCGGGTCAAAAAATATTATTGATCATCAAGCGCACGATATTATCGATAGATTTGGTGATTTATTGATATATTCTGTGTATTTTTAATTGATACATTTCGCGTGTTTTTATGCGCCAGTGATGCATTCCGATTGCGTGCGAAGCGCTGCCGGTAATTTGACTGGATCTTCGTTATTTCATCGCACAAAGGATAGTTGTAATGTTTAATTCCATTCCAAATAGGGGTAAATCCATGGCAACAATTAACGTACTGGTGGCGGTCAATGTCGGTCAGGCAGTGGCGCAAAAAAATCTGAGCAAGTATGTCTTCATGGTCGACACGACGGGCTACTCGGGCAACGGCAACGAAGGCGGCAATGAACTGGTGACCACCTGCCAGAACGGCGACACCATCGTCTGGAACGTCGAATCGCTGGACCCGGCCGAGCAGGTTTCCATTCACAGCTTCGGTGGCACCGCCATCAGCAATGGCATGATCAATCCGGCGCCTTACCCGCAATACAGCAATACCGTATGGGGCGGCCGCGTGAATGCCAAAGGCAGCAATGTGCAATATACGATGACCTTGTTGCTGGCGAATAACACGCTGCTGACTTTCGATCCATTCATCGTGGCGACGAATCCGCAATAAGCGAGGTGATGGCCATGTTCGGCACCTTGCGCGCATGGCCTTTTTGTTTTGATGTTTCTTTAATAATATTTTCCTGATTCCCTGGATTGCTAATTGATTCATTGGTTTCCTTGCTCTGATTAAATGCTCCGCTGCGCGGCAGTATAATTAATTGTTTCCTCTCTCGCTTATCGAAACGAGTCCCCGGTCTTTTCAATCGCTATTCCCTGCGCGTGTTTTTTTCTACCCGTCGTATAATGTGGCCGCGGCAACCATCCTTCCGGATGCCGGACACCGTTTATGGTAACGACGCGCTTGCGAAGAATAAATAATGGAACAATTGACGGAACTTGAGCTGGAATGCTTCCGGCTGCGCCATGGCGATGGCCGGGCGGACCGCTGCGTGGACTGGGCCGTGGAGCGCTTGCGCCTGGATCAGGAGGGCGACGACCTGAATATCGTGCTGCTGGCCAGCGCCCGGGGCGTTGACGAGGTGCTACCCTTGACCGAGGCCATCATCGGACGCTACCGCGGCGACACGCGCCTGGAGGAACAATTCCTCGCTGGCAAATACATCGTCGAACTGCGCGCCGCCTATCTGGCAGGCAGCGAAAGCGTGCAGTCGCTCGACGCCATCTTGACCCGCTTGTACCCGGCGCTGGGCTATCCCGACTGGCTGGTCATGCTGAGCCGCAATTGCGAATACGCGCTCGACGTGCCCGATTTTCAGCAGCCGTTCGAACTGGAATTCGACTACATCGCAAGCTTGTGGGCAGAAGCGGGCGATGTCGGCGCCTTTGAACGGCGGTATGACCGCGAGAGGTCGGACCGGCAGGGCGTGCCTTGCTGAACGAAGCTTGAGCTCATCAATATTCAGCCGTACTGATACATGCCTGACGCATGACTTGATTACATGAAGAAAATCGATATTTTTGTCTGTTCCGACGCCGGGATGCGCGCCTGTGCCAGCTGGGAAGAGGCCTTCGATGCGTTTCCCGTCACCGGCATCACCTTGCCAGGGGAACTCGATTTTGCATCGCTGGGTCAATTGCTGACCCAGTCGGCAGAACCGGTGCTGCGGCCCCTGCGGATCGAGGGGCGCGACATTCACGTATTCAATGATGCGATTGCGCAAGCAATAGGCCGGATGGCGGATGACGACTTGCTGGCGCTTGCCGTGGCATGGTCCAGAACGGCGCCATGGGCGGACCTGAATGTCCAGCCATGCGATCTGGCCGGATTGTTGATGGAATTGAAATCGAACTGGCATCGCTCTGCCACGCCGGACAAGGCGCTGTTTGCGTGGGTGGACGCTTAAGGCCGCAGGGCGCTGACGCGCCAGCGGCCGCCTGCTTATTCCATCAAGCCGGCTGCGCGCCGCTCACATTGCGGCTGCGGTTTTCCACCAGCACGGAAATGCCGAGCACGACGATGCCGCCGCAGGCCAGCATGGCGCCGACCCAGCCCGTCGAACGCAAGCCCATGCCCATGGCGATGGCGATGCCGCCGGCCCAGGCGCCCAGCGCGTTGGCGATGTTGAAGGCGGAATGGTTGAGGGCGGCGGCCACGGTTTGCGCGTCGCCGGCCACGTCCATCAAGCGCGTCTGTACGGCGGGAGCAACGGCGATGCCGGCGCCGATGGCGAACAGGTTGATCGCCGTCAGCCAGACGTTGCTGCTCGTATAAGTAAACGCGGCCAGGGCGGCCACGTTCCACAGCAGCACGCCAAAGATCGTCCACAGGCGCGAGCGGTCGGCCAGCCAGCCGCCGATCAGATTACCCACCGTCATGCCGACGCCAATAATGGCCAGCAAGATGGAAATGACCAGGGGCGACACTTTCGTGATTTCCAGCAAGGTTGGCGTGATGAAGGTGTAGACGGCGAACATGCCGCCGAAGCCGATCGCCACCATCAGCAGGGTCAGCCACACTTGCAGGCGGCGGAACACGCCCAGTTCGCGGCGCGGGCTGGAATCGCCGGCAGCGACCATCGGCACGAAGATACGCACCATCAGCATGGTCAGCAAGCCCAGCGCGGCGACCAGCAAAAAGGCCGAGCGCCAGCCGAGGGTCTGGCCGATATACGTGGCCAGCGGCACGCCGAAGATATTGGCCACGGTCAAGCCCATCAGGACACGGGCGACAGCCTGGCCCCGCTTGTCCGGTTCGGCCAGCGCGGCCGCCACCAG
This sequence comes from Janthinobacterium sp. BJB401, assembly GCF_013372745.1. Lineage (NCBI taxonomy): Bacteria > Pseudomonadati > Pseudomonadota > Betaproteobacteria > Burkholderiales > Oxalobacteraceae > Janthinobacterium > Janthinobacterium sp. BJB401. The sequence goes on from NZ_JABXFH010000057.1 coordinate 15,756, forward strand.
CGCCGCCACGCCGAAATAGGCGCCATGCGGGATGCCAGCCACGAAACGCGCCACGACCAGCAAGCCATAATTAGGGGCGATAGCGCTGAGCAAGTTGCCGCCAGCGAACATCAGCATCAGACAGATCAGCATCAGCCGGCGCGGCATGCGCGCCAGGAAGATCGTGATCAGGGGCGCGCCGACGACCACGCCCAGCGCATAGGCGCTGATCATGTGGCTCATCTGCGGCAAGGTCGTGCCCAGGTCGTCGGCCACCACGGGCAGGATGCTCATGGAGGCGAATTCGCCCGTGCCGATGGCGAGGCCGCCGATGGCCAGGGCCAGGTCGGCATAGCCGGCGCCAAAAGGCGCGGTGACGCGCGGAATCAGGGGATCTACGGAGGCGTGCATGTTCTTGTTGGTTGGGTAAAGAATGACAGGGTGGAGTGGTGCGTTGTGGCCCGGCCGGAAGTGGCAATGCGCCACCAGAGTCGACGGCTGGCCGGTATTTTCGGGCGATAGGAACTGCCCAAGGACAACATTGTAAAAGATTCGAGCAAGCTCTGCTGGGCGATGGCTAAAATCTGCTGCACTGCACACAACCGCGCTTGCACTTGTTGTTAACGATAACACGGAATCTGCGCGATTCCGCCACAGGGCAGACGAAGAAAAGCTGGCTGTGGCGGAAATGGTCTTCGCAGCGCCTTACTTCGCTAATGATTGCTGCAACGCTTCCAGTCCCGCCACATAAATGCCGTGGAACAGGTCCGTCACTTCCTGTTCGCTGACCCCGACAGGCGTAAAGCGGCCGGACCAGGTGACACGCGCGCCAGCGCTATCCGCCAGCGGCTCGACTTGCAGGGTCGACAGGTAGTCGCTGGCAGGAAACGGCGCCTGCAGGATGGAATAGCTGTAACTGCGCGCCGCATTGTCATACGCTTCCAGCTGCTCGACGATGACGTCGCCGGCCGGGTTGGCCAGGTGGCGGATGCGGCCCCCGTCGCTTAATGTGCTGCTGGGAATATAGGGCAGCCAGTCGGGCAGCGAATTGAAGCCGCCGATCAATTGCCACACTTGCGCCGGTGTGGCGGCGATGTCGATGGATGTCGTGGTATGTGCCATGATGGTATTCCTTTATATATTAGTTGGTGCCAGTTGGCAGCGGCGCGAATGCCGACACCAGTTGCTCGGCGCGCATGTCTTGCCAGAAGGCGGCGGGGATGACGCTGTTCAGTGCTTGCTGGTCTTCGGCCAGGCGTTCCGGACGGCTGGCGCCGGGGATCACGGCAGCCGCGGCCGGATTGGCCAGCGAGAATTGCAGGGCGGCCGCCTTGACGCTGACGCCATGGCGGGCGGCAATCGCCTTGATGCGTTCCACCTTAGCGATGATTTCGGGCGACGCTTTCTGGTATTCAAAGTGCGCGCCACCGGCCAGGATGCCCGAGCTGTAGGGGCCGCCGACGACGATGTCGACGTTCTGTTTTGCCGCGGCTGGCATCAATCGCTGCAGCGCCCGTTCATGGTCTAGCAGGGTGTAACGGCCGGCCAGCAGGAAGGCGTCCGGCTGGGCTTCGGCCAGGTCCAGGGTCAGTTCCAGCGGTTCCACCTTGTTCACTCCCACGCCCCAGGCCTTGATCACGCCTTCTTCGCGCAAGCGGGTCAGCACGCGGAAGGCGCCAGTGCGGGCGATCTCGAACTGCGCCAGCCAGTTGTCGCCATGGAAATCCTGGGCGATGTCGTGTACCCAGACGATGTCGAGGTAGTCCGTATCCAGGCGCTTGAGGCTGTCTTCGATCGAGCGCAGGGTGGCGTCGGCCGTATAGTCATCGACGATCTTGTTTTTGCGGCCAAATTCGAACAAACCGCCTTTTTCGCCCAGTTCGCGGGCGGCCGGGTCTTCCAGTTCATCGAGGATGAGGCGGCCGACTTTGGTGCTGAGTACGTAATCGTCGCGGCGGCGCTGCTTCAGGGCGGCGCCCAAGCGCAGCTCGGCCAGGCCGGCGCCGTAGAACGGAGCCGTATCGAAGTAGCGGATGCCCGATTCCCAGGCCGCGTCTACCGTTGCCATTGCTTCCTCTTCGGGAATGTTGCGGAACATATTGCCCAGCGGCGCCGTGCCGAAACCCAGTTTACCTGTCAGTAAGTGTTTGATACTCATGATGTTTTCCTTCAATGTGTGGATCAGTGAAGACAGAATAGCTGGACAAGTTAAGCCTGTCCAAGACATAATTGGCGCAACTTGAGTCCTGAAAGGTCTGATATGCTGGACATCCGCCAATTGCAATACTTCATCGCCGTCGCCGAGGAAGAACACGTGGGGCGCGCCGCCGAGCGCCTGCACATTTCCCAATCACCGCTGAGCCGGCAAATCGCCCAGCTTGAAGACAGGCTGGGCCTGACCCTGTTCGAGCGCAGCGCGCAGCGCATCCGCCTGACGCGCGACGGCCATACGTTTCTCGCCGAAGCGCGCGCTTTTATCACACACGGAAATCGTCTGGAAGCATTGGCGAAACGCCTGGGGCGCGGCGACGAAGGTGGCTTGTGCATCGGCTATATCGAAAACGCCATGCATGCGGGGGTGTTGCCGGACGGCTTGCGCGCCTTGCGCGCCACGCGCCCGCAGGTGCACATCGCCCTGTATAACCTGCATTCGGCCGAGCAGATCGAAGGCTTGCGCCAGCGCAGCCTCGATATCGCACTGCTGTGCGAACCGCCGCTGCCGAACGACCCGGACCTCGATTGCGCGCAAGTGCTGAGCGACCCCATGCTGCTGGCCTTGCCGGAGACGCACCCGCTGGCGGCCAAGGCCGAGCTGACCCCAGAGGATCTGGCAGGCGAGGAGTGGATTGCCGTGCTGCACAAGGAAAGCGTGCTGAAACACGATAACTTCATCGCCGCCTGCGCGCGCGCCGGTTTTACGCCCGATATCCGGCTGGAAGCAACGGAACCGCTGACGGCGCTGGGCCTGGTGGCGGCCGGACTGGGCATGGCCATGATCCAGCACAGCCTGCGCCAGCACGCGCCGGCCGGCGTCGTCGTGAGGGAACTGCCGTGGTTCAGCTATCGCACACCCTTGTGGCTGGCCTGGCACAAGGTCAACTTGCGTCCGCTGGTGGGGATTTTCCGCGAGACACTGCTGGAGCAAGCCAGCGGTGTGGCCATGGCGGCGTAAAAAGACGTATAAATAAGGCAATCATTCGTCAGGAGGATTGCCATGTTTGCCATGGATGTATCGGTGTGGGAATTGGTGGCGCGCGCCGTCATCATTTATCTTGCCTTGCTGCTGATGGTGCGCATGACGGGCAAGCGGACAGTGGGACAATTCACGCCGTTCGACTTGCTGGTGGTCATGCTGCTGAGCGAAGCCGTCTCGAATTCGCTGTCGGGCGGCGACGATTCGATTCCCGGCGGCCTGGTGCTGGCCTTGACCTTGATCTGTCTCAACATGCTGATCGCCTGGCTGAGTTCACGCAGCCGCAAGTTCGCCGACCTGGTCGATGGCAAGCCCGTGCTGCTGGGCCGCGATGGCCAGATTTTTGACGATGTCGTCAAGAAATGCAGGGTGGCCGGCGGCGATGTAGAGCAGGCGCTGCGCGAGGCGGACTGTTCCTTGCAGGACATGAAATGCGCCTTTCTGGAGGCCGATGGCAAGATCACCATCCTGCAAAAATAAGCGGCCGGATCACATTTTCTTGCTGCGCTTTAAATGCAGGGGCAGCCACCACCACATGCAAATGATGAGCGACCCCATCAACACGCCGGCGATGATGCCGGCGATGTGGCCAAACACTTCCGACATCACGAGGTTGGTGCCCAGGACAAACGCCAGCGCCAGGGTAAAAGCGCCGCACATCATGATGCGGTCGGCCACTCTTTTAAAACGTTCGCGGTCTTGCAGGGGCCGCATCACGCGGTGCTGGATGGCTGGCGCGCTGAGCAGCACCAGGCTGGTCATGGACAGGAAAAACGTCAGCAGGAAGACGACTTTTTCCGCCTGCACGATCTTCGCGAAGCCGCCGTTGAAGGGCAGGATGATGAGGAAGGCCGTCAGCATCTGCGCGCCCGGCAAAAGGATGCGCAATTCGCTGAGCAGGTCGGACAAGTCACCTTCGTCGCCTGGCTGGTCATCGTCATCCTGGTCTCGCGCTTGCGGCATGGGGCTATCCTCGTGGTGGTGATGGCCCCAGTCTACGCACAAGCGACCAAGCCGACTGTGGGCGGACGCACCTTCAGAACCATTGCGCGTAGCGTTGGCGCAGCCGCCACAGCGGCGTCGAGACGATGGCCGTGGCGCTGTGCGAGGCGTCGTGGCCGCAATGGCCGCAACTGTGGCGCCGGTGCGGCGCCAGCGCGAAGCTGCCCAGGTCCAGGTGCGGGTGGCCGCAGCGGGCGCAATCGCTGCAGTCCAGCGGCGTGCCTGCCAGCAGCGCGGCGGCGAACGCCTGCGCGGCGGGCGGCGTGATATTCAGTTGCACTATGTCGGGAGGAAACAGGCCGGGCAGGGCGCGGCAGTCGATGGCCAGCGCGGCCACGTCGCGCGCCAGCAGGGCGCCGCCTTCATTGGCCTGGGCGCGCAGTTGCAGCACGCCATCCGGGCCCAGGCGCAAGGTGATGGCGTGAAATTGCATGGGGTCGAACAGTTCCGGGTACAGCACATAGCCCATGGGACTGGCGTGCTGGCGGCAACGCATGGGCTGCGTTGCTTGCCGGTCGGCCAGGTCGGCTTGCGTGCCCCAGTAGCACTGGTGCGTGCGGCACCAGTGGCGCGCCGCGCCGTTGCGAAATTTTCCAGCAGGCAGCAGATCGCACAGGACGATGGCGTCCAGCCCCGCACCGGCGCGAAAGTGGCCCGTGATGTGGGACGTGGTGACGGCAAGGTCGCCCGTGCTCGCTTGCAGGGGCCAGCAGATGCCGGGCAGGGTCAGCGGCGTGAGCAATGGGGCCTCCGCGCAGCTATCGGCTTGCGAGCCGATAGTGGGCCGACATGAAAAAGCCCGCCGTCTCGGGCGGGCTGTGCTGACGGGAATGCCGAAGGCATGGCCCGGTTTATTCTTCCGTATCGGCCAGGGTGACGATGGCGCGCGCCCACTTCGAGTATTTCAGGTTCGCCAGGTCGCGCACGGTCTTGATATTGAAGGCTTGCTTGAGCAGCTCCGCATCCTTCTCGCTCACGCCTTGCAGCGCATCGACGGGGGCATCAGCGATTTCCTTGAACGTCTTTTTTTCGTAAGCCTTGTCTACCGCTTTATTGATGTTCATGTGTTGATACTCCTCAGTAAGTGGGGAAATTAATTCTACACGTTTTTGCAAAGTGTCAATTTACGCTTGCAAGTTGTGCCGAACTAAATATGATGGAGGTGGATGCCTCGGCAGCGAGGCCATCCGTGCGTTCGCTTCGAGATTGTAATTATGGCATTTTATTATTCATAGTATAATGATTTCCATGGCGGAGAAAGGTCTGCGCCATGCCGGACGCCGCAGTCACGCGGCACGAATCGATAGCGTTCAGGAGAATATGATGAGTTTGCTAGACCAACTTGCAGGACAAGCGATGAGCGCTTTGGGTAATAAAAGTGCTGACGGGGAAGCCCCATCGGGATTGATGGCCAGTGTCATGGACCTGGTCAACCAGCATGGCGGCTTGCCCGGTCTGCTGCAGAAATTCCAGGAAAGCGGCCTGGGCGACCAGGTGGCCAGCTGGATCGGCACCGGCGCCAATGCGCCCGTCTCCGGCGACCAGATCAAGGATGCGCTCGGTAGCGACACGATCACCCAGATCGCTGAAAAAGCGGGCGTCGCGCCGGACGCCGCCTCGGGCGGCCTGGCAGCCTTGCTGCCCCAGCTGATCGACAAGCTGACGCCCGATGGTCAGGTACCGGAAGGCAATGACCTCGTCAGCCAGGGTTTGAATATGCTCAAGGGCAAGATCTTCGGTTGATTCCCTGGCCTTGAAATGAAAAACCTCGCAGCAATGCGAGGTTTTTTTATGTGCAAGGTTTTTGGCAGAGAAGTGCGAGCGTCTGAAAAACGCCTGTGGCTAGGCGCGGCCCCGAAGACAGTACGAATAGTACGGCGAAGGGCAGGCAACAACGCCACGGGCGTTTTTCAGGCGGCGGCCATCATGCCGAAATATGGCTGCTCGACAGTCAGCCTGGCCGTACTGCCTTCCACCAGATACGAGCAATAGCGGCGCCGCTCGGCGCTGCCGCCGCGCCGCTCCATCAGTTCGCCCAGCATGGCGACGGCGTCGGTGGCCATCTTTTGCACGGGCTGGCGCAGGGTGGTGATGTCGTAGCTGAGCCAGCCCGACGCATCCAGCGCGTCAAAACCGGCCACCGACATTTGCAGCGGCACCTGGATGCCCATCTGGTGGCGCGCCGTGTCCAGGCAGCCGATGGCCATGATGTCGTTGCCGCAAATGACGGCGTCCGGCACGCGGCCCAGGCGGTCGATGACCTTGCGCAAGCCCCGTCCGCCGCTGGCGTAATCGTAGTTGCCGCTGACGACGATGGGGGCGGGCAAGCCCAGGCTCAGCAAACGGTCCAGCATGCCGGCCTTGCGTTCCTGCGCGACGGCCGAGTCGCCGGGGCCGTCGATGATGGCGAACTGGCGGTGGCCCGCCTCGGCCAGGCGCGAGACGAGCAGGCGCGCCGCTTCGGCCTGGTCGCACAGCACGGCGTGCACGGCGTGCTCGCGCGGACTGCGGTTGAACAGCACCAGCGGCACGTCGCGCCGGCCGAATTCGGCCATCTGCTCGTCCGACAGGCAGGCGGCCACGACGGCGCCATCGACCTGGTATTGCCACACATCGCACAAGACCTTGCCGATATCGGCTTCGCGCTCGAGGGTAAACAGTAACAGGCGCTTGCCCTGGCGGGCGATTTGCTGGCTCAGGTCGGACAGCACTTGCGGATAGTACAGATTGGCCAGGTTGGAAATGATGACGGCCACCAGGTTCGAGCGCCGTGTGATCAGGCTGCGCGCGGCCGCGTTGGGGATGTAGTCGAGGCTGATGGCCGCCTGCATGACCTTGGCATGGGTGGCTTGCGAGATGCTGGCGCCCGGCTTGAAGCAGCGCGACACGGCCGATTGCGACACGCCGGCCAGCAGAGCCACGTCATACGAGGTCACGCGCCGTCCCGCGCCGGGTATGGCGCGGCTGGTGGTGCTGGGTGTCCGGGCTACAGTATTCTTTTTTCGCATATTGGTCTGGCAAGCAACCTGTCTCAAAGTATTCCTGCAGGCCCGGCCGCTTGTGGCGGCCTGGGCGGGCAGAATGAGCATAGCGCAAAAGATTGCCGCATGGCAAGACTGCCTTCTTGATTATGTTGCAAAAAATATGACTGAATGGCAAGTGTCGAGCGCCCCCATTAATCGGGGCTGTCACAGGGGCCGCTGCCATAGGGGCTGAGGCGTCCCGGCGGGTCCACGCGGCGCGCGCTGAAATCGCTGGCCAGGGTAGGCAATGGCAACTCCGCCGTAGCGCTCGCTTCCGTGCCGCTGACGCTGCCGCGCACCGTCAGGGTGACTTCCACCCAGGAAGCATAGTTGCGCGGATAGCTGACGGTGACGGTGGCCATGCCCAGCGCGTCGCTCAGACCGCTGGCGCTGACGGTCAGGGGGATGCCCGGGTCGAGCACGCCATTGCCGTTGCGGTCGTAGGCGGCGTCAAAGATGCCGTTGCGCAAGACGTCTTCATTGGCGCAGCTGTAACGGGGCAGGGCCAGGCGCCAGACACCCGTGTCGGGGAACTCGGGCTTGTCCGCCTGCCACACATAAGATCCCTTGGCGTAGCGGCTGGGCCACGCTGCCGCCGTGATGGCAACGCCAGGCACGGCATTGCCTGCGCTGTCGGAGACGAACACGGCAAAGTCCTTCTGCAGCACGCTGGCCGAATGCTCGCGCAGCAGGCTGCCCGTGCCCAGCTTGATCGACAGCGCTTGCCGCGCCACCGTCAGGCGCACGAGGGCCGTGGCCGCCGCTTGCGGCGCGCCCTCGATGCGGGCCTGGATCAGCACGCCGTCGCGGCCGCTATCGGCCGGCCCCGCCACGTACACGGCGCGCGCCAGGCCGTCGCTGCCCGTCAGCACCCGGCCCGCCTGCCGCAGGTAGCCGCCGCTGGGGTCGTTCAAGATGCTGAACAGCACGGGCGCGTTCTTGACCAGGTTGTTGGCCGCGCCATCGCGCACCACGGCGCTGATTGTGCTGATACTGGCGTTGTCGGCCAGTGCCGCCGCAGTGGCCGTATTGGCGCGCAGCACGGCCGGATCCGCTTGCACGGCCAGCCTGCTGGCAGCGCTTAGCGGGGCGACGAATTCCAGCCGCGTCTGCGCCGTGGGGCCACCCGCTACGGCGGCCGTGATGGTGGTCACGCCCGCGTTGGCCGATTGCACATAGCTGCGCGGCAAGTTGCCATTGCTGAAAATCAAGCTGGCGGGCAAGGCCTGGCTGCAATCGCTGTCCGCAAACAGGCTGCCGCGCGAGGTCGACAGGCTGGCGCTGCCCGTTTGCGCCACGCCCGCCCTCTCATAGCGCGCATCGATGGGCTGGCACGCCAGGGTGGCCACTTCCGGCAGCACGTCCGCGCCGCTGGCGTCCTGGCCCACGGTCGGGCTCAGGCGCAAATCGCTGCCGGCCACGGCATACGCTTGCGTGGCGGCGGCGCCCAGCGCGCTGACGGACACGGCATCCTTGCCCAGGCTGCCTGCCGTCAGGCGCAGCACCAGCTGGCCTTGCGCATTGCTGAGCGCCGCGCCGCCATCCTTGACGCGCACGCCATTGCCGGCGCCCGTGCTGTAGGTGATGGCGGCGCCAGCCACGGGCTTGCGCGCGGAGTCGCGCACGGTGACGATGAGGTCGGCGCCCTGGCCCAGCATCAAGGCGGCCGGCCCCAGCAATTCCACGCTGCTGCCCGTGACGGCCACCGTACCCTTGCCGCTGCGCGTGCCGACATTGGCCGTGACGGTGATGCTGCGGTTGCTGTTGGCGCCGCCCGTACCCAGCAGGGCGCGCGCCTGGCCGTTCTTGTCCGTCACGGCGTCGACGCTGCCGAGGATGCCGGAATCGGCGGCAAAGGAAATCTTTGCATTGGGTAAGGCCAGGTTGGCGCCATCCTTGACGAGGGCCGTGACGGCCACTTCGCCGCCGGGCTGGCCCGCCGAAGCCAGTTCCGTGCTGGAAAACACCAGGTTGACGGCGCTGGCCAAGGTGGCCGGCTCGGGCGGCGTGACGGGCGGAATCACGGGCGGGGTGAGTGGCGGGGTGACGGGCGGATTGACGACCGGCGGCGGGCTGCCGCCGCAGCCTGCCGTGCTGTGCAGTGCACAGCCGGCGCCTGCCTGGCTATCGGCCGAACCACCGCCGCAGCCGGCCAGGGAAACGAGGAAGGCCGCCAGCAAAGTAGCGGGCAGGTGGCGTGGGCGGGCGAGGGGCACGATGGGTCTCCGGGAGCTGGCCGAGTTGCTCGGCATCACTTCCAAGAGTAGCTTTTGCGCGCGGCAACTACTTGATGCAAAGCAAGCTTATGCTGTTGACAGGGCTGAACGGGTTTTGCTGGTGCAATGGCCTGCCTTCTGATAACATAACGCCCCTTTATTCAGGGAAGGGTCGACATGGCCAATGCTTGCGGCGTCGATTTCGGCACGTCAAATTCCACGGTAGGCTGGGCACGTCCCGGGCAGAGCACCATGCTCGGCCTGGAAGATGGCAAGACGACCTTACCGTCCGTCGTCTTCTTCAATGCGGAAGACGAGGAAGTCAGTTTTGGCCGTGCGGCGCTGGCCGGCTATCTGGCCGGTTACGAGGGCCGCTTGATGCGCTCGCTGAAAAGCTTGCTGGGCACGAGTCTCATCGATGGCCAGACGGAAGTGGGCGGCCGCGCCTTGCCCTTCCGCATGTTGCTGGCCCAATTCATTGGTGAAGTAAAACGCCGCGCCGAGCAGTCCGCCGGCCGCGAATTCTCGTCCGCCGTGTTCGGCCGTCCCGTCTTCTTTATCGATGACAATGCGCAAGCCGACCAGCTGGCGCAAGACACCCTGGCCGAAGTGGCCCGCTCCGTCGGCTTCAAGGACGTCGCCTTCCAGTTCGAGCCGATTGCCGCCGCCTTCGACTACGAGTCGCAAATCGACAAGGAAGAACTGGTGCTGATCGCCGACATCGGCGGCGGTACCTCCGACTTTTCGCTGGTGCGTTTGTCGCCCGAGCGGGCAAAAAAGACCGAACGGCGTGAGGACATCCTCGCCACCGGCGGCGTGCACATCGGTGGCACGGATTTCGATAAATACCTGAGCCTGTCTTCCGTCATGCCTTTGCTCGGCTATGGCAGCCGCCTGCATAACAATAGCGAAGTGCCGTCCAGCTATTATTTCAACCTGGCCACCTGGCACACGATCAACCTGGCGTACACGAAGAAGATCTGGGTGCAGCTGGCCGACGTGTGCCGTGATGCGCGTGAGCAAGACAAGATGGGACGCTTGCAAAAGCTGATCGACGAGCGCGCCGGCCACTGGCTGGCCATGAAAGTGGAAGAGGGCAAGATCGCCCTGTCCGACGCGGCCGAAGTGCAGCTGGAGCTGGACCGCCTGTCGCCCGCGCAAAGCCTGTTGCTCAAACGGACGCAATTCGACGAAGCCATCGGCCACCTGTGCGGTTCCGTGGAAGAAACCGTGTTGCGCCTGCTGCGCGATGCGGGCGTGGCGCCGGACGCCGTCGATACCGTGTTCTTCACGGGCGGCTCGAGCGGCGTGCGCTTGCTGCGCGAAAAGATCGCCGCCCTGGTGCCGGCCGCGCGCAAGGTCGAGGGCGACTTGTTCGGCAGCATTGGCGCAGGTCTCGCGCTGGACGCCGTGCGCAAGTTCGGCTAAGCTGGCCCACCGCAGCATCGCAGAAAGAGTCTGACTTCATGAATGTGTTTGACAAACCGATCGTCATGATCGACTTCGAGACGACCGGATTGTCGCCCGACATGGGCGACCGCATCACGGAAGTGGCGGCGCTGCGCATCGAGGGCGGGCGGATCACGGACCGCTATGTGACCCTGATCAACTGCAATGCGCGCATTCCCTCGTTCATCACGGGCTTGACGGGCATCACGCAGGCCATGGTGGACAAGGCGCCGCCCGTGGCCGAGGTGGTGCCGCAGTTGCTCGATTTTATCGGCAGCGATGCCTTGTCGGCGCACAATGCCAGCTTCGATGAAAAATTCCTGCGCGCGGAAAGCGCCAGGCTGAACCTGACACCGGCGCACCAGTCGCTCGTGTGTTCCTTGAAACTGTCGCGCCGCGTGTTTCCCGGCATGGCCAGCTACAAGCTGGGTTTGCTGTCGAGCCAGCTGGGCATCGCCTTCAAGAGCGCCGCCCACAGGGCCGAGTCCGATGCGGAAGTGGCGGCGCAAGTGCTGATCCATATCGGCCGCCATTTGCGCAGCAGCTATGGCATCGCCGATGTCGACGCCGACTTGCTGGTGTCGCTGAACAAGCTGGCCGCCGCCAAGGTGCCGCAATTCCTGCAAAAGCATCCGTCGCGCCGCTGACCGCTGTTTCCTCTCTGAGCGGGCTCATCAAAACGATATGATTTTGTTATTTCGTTTGAGCCTGCTCAAGTCCTTTCCCCGCATCGAATTTAAAATTTAAGCAACACACGATTTCGCCGCCCAGGGCCGCCGTTTTGCGCGTGCTGCCGGCAAGCGCAATGTGGATGGGGGCGCACATGGACAAGCACCATACTGCCAGAGATAGCCACGAAGCGTATATCTGGTTCCGCACGGCTGCCGAGCAGGGCAATGCCTACGCCCAGTTCAACCTGGGATTAATGTACAAAAAGGGCGAAGGCGTGGCGCAGGACGATGCGCGCGCTTTTGTCTGGCTGCGCCTGGCCGCACTGCAAGGGCTGGCTTTTGCGCAGAACCACTTGGGCGCCCTGTATTACCACGGCCGCGGCGTGGCCCAGAGCGACGAGGACGCCGTGCTGTGGTTTCGCCGCGCGGCCGCTCAGGGCGATGCCTCGGCCCAGCAAAACCTGGGGCAGATGTACCGCAAGGGACGCGGCGTGCTGCAAAGCGACGAGCTGGCCTTGGCGTGGTTTTACCGCGCCTCGGAACAGGGCGTGGCCAGCGCGCAATCTCTGCTGGGTGAAGCGTATGCGCAGGGTCTGGGCGCGAAAAAGAACGATGCGCTGGCCCTGGCCTGGTTCCGCAAGGCCGCCTTGCAGGGCGATGCGCAGGCGCAGCTGAACCTGGGTCTCGTCTACAAGCGGGGCCAGGGCGTGGTGCAAAGCGATGCGCAGGCGCTGGCCTGGTTCCGCCAGGCCGCGGCCCAGGGCCTGGCCGTGGCGCAGCGGCAACTCGGCGTCGCGTATGCGGAAGGCCTGGGCGTGGCGCCCGACCAGCTGCGCGCCTACGCCTGGCTGCAGCGGGCGGCCGAGCAGGATGACGCCGACGCCCAGTTCAACCTGGGCCTGATGCTGGCACGGGGCCAGGGCGTGGACAAGGACGAGGCACGCGCCGTCGTCTGGTACCGGCGTGCCGCCCTGCAAGGCCATTGCATGGCGCAATACAATCTGGGCGGCATGTTTGCGGGCGGGCGCGGCGTCGTCCGCGACCTGCGCCAGGCGCTGGATTGGTACGCCAGGGCGGCGGCCCAGGGCGCCTCGAATGCGCAGTTCAACCTGGGCGTGATGTATGCCAATGGCCAGGGCGTCGAACGCGACGAGGTGTGCGCCGTGCGCTGGTACCGCACGGCCGCCGAGCAGGGCGATGCCAGTGCGCAAAACAACCTGGGCGTCATGTACGCGAACGGCCATGGCGTGCCGCAAGACGATGGCCTGGCCGTGCATTGGTATGCGCGCGCGGCCGGCCAGGGGCATGCGCTGGCGCAATACAACCTGGGCGGCATGTACAACAGCGGGCGCGGCGTGGAGAAAGATCCCGTTTGTGGCTACATGTGGCTGGCGCTAGCGGCCGAGGGCGGCGATAGCGGGGCGGCGAAGGCGCGGGAAGCGGCTGCCGCCAGGCTGGAGCCGGCGCAGCTGCAAGAGGCGCAGCAGCGCATGCGGCAATGGCACCAGGTGCGCTTTCCGCCGCGGACGCCGCGCGACTGAAGCGTCGGCTGTGCACGTGGACGCGTGCTGCATGCGATAATTGCCGGCAGGCATGTCGCGCAAGCGGCGCGGTTTTCGGCATAGTGAAAGGTGGAACATGGTAAGGCAGGCAGGCGAGGATGCATCCGAGCAAAAAGTCATCGACGACATCGCCACGCATGGCTGGCATGGCGTGCATATCAGCGCGGATGAAGAAGGTCCCGGCTATGCTTTTAGCATAGGCGCTTGCCACAGCTTCGGCCAGCCTGAATTCCTGATCATGGGCTTGCCACGGGCCATGGCCCACCAGATACTCGATGTGGCGCTGGACGCCGTGCGCAGCGGCGCCATCACGGATTTCACGGCCACCACGGACGTCTTGCTGGAAGGCCATCAGTGCGCCTTCGTGCGCGTGCCCGTCGAGCAATACCGCAACTATGTCGGCTATGCGCGCTGGTATTACCAGGGCGATGATTTTATCTTGTACCAGATCGTCTGGCCGTCGCGCGATGGCCATTTTCCATGGCAGGCGCAAGCCAGTGCGCAATATGTGGCGAGCCAGCCTCTGCTGGGACCGGCGCCGCTGGTGGCATGACGAGCATTGTCACCGGCACGGCCACCGTGTGCGTGTTCGACCCGGCGCTCCTGCGCCACAGGCTGGATGATGACTGCGACTGGTGGAGCCTCCCCAGCGCGGAACTGGCTGCCGTGAATGCGGGGCAAGTGGCGTTTTTCAACGTAGGCGGCGACGGCGCGTATGACATTGCCTTGCATGCTGAACTTGCCGAGCCGCAGGTAGTCGTGCATCTGGCCGTCACCTCGGGCCGCGTCTTCATCGGCGCCGGGGAAGACGTCACGGGCGGCGGCCTGGAACCGGACACGGCCTATGGCGGCCTGTTCGTGGACGTCCCCGCAGGCAACTACCGCCTGCAGGCGCGCCGCGATGGCGCGCACATCAGCCTGGCATTCGTGCCCGATGCGCGCGGCAGCAATGCGTTTGGCGACCTCGTGCGCATCTGATTCCATTGAGCTTCTTGCTATTGCCCCTGGCTACGCATCCATGCGCGCCACGCCCGCACTTTGCCGGCGGTCCAGAAACAGGCTGTTGCCGTGGATTTTCTTGGCCTGTTTCTTCGCTTCGGCCGCCTGCGTGGCGATCTGATGGTGCGTGTAGTACTGGTGCGCCTCAACCTTGATGACGCCCAGCGACAGGCTGATCAACGAATAAAACACTTTCTTGCCTTGCCGGTCTTCGCTGATGTAGCCGCCCCGTTCGCAGTCGCCCGAGCTGTAATAGGCGAGGATGGCGGCCGCGAAGTCGTCCAGCATGGCCTGGCAGCGCGTTTCCCAGTCTTCGCTCTGGAACAGGATCATGAAATCGTCGCCGCCGATGTGGCCGATGAAGTCGCGGTTCGGGTCGCAATGGCCGCTGAGGATTTCTCCCGTCAGCTGGATCACGTCGTCGCCCTTGCGGTAGCCGTACACATCGTTGAAGGGCTTGAAGTGGTCGAGGTCGCAATAGCAGACCCAGAAGCGGCTGCCGCTGTGCAATAAGCGGTCGATATGTTCGTTGATGGGCACGTTGCCGGGCAGTTGCGTCAGCGGGTTGGCGTAGCGGGCCGCATTGATCTGCATCTGCGTGATTTCGCGCATCAGGTCGTGTCCCGTGCCCATGCCCAGGTAACGGCCGTGCTCGGTGATGATGAAACCGTTGAACAGGTGGTGGGCGTCCGACTGCACCATGGTGTAGCTGAGTTCCTGCAAGCTCGTCTCGTGGTCGGCGATCAGGGGTGTGGCATCCATGAACAGGCTGCAGGATTTCTTGCCATACAGTTCGCGCTGGTAGGGGCGGGCGAAGTGGTCGATCATTTCGAAGCGGCTGATCAGTCCCAGCGGCACGCCGTCGTCGACGACGGGGATGATCATCAGCTTCGGGTCTTTCAGGAAAATATCGTACACCTCGTTATTGTTTTTCTCGGGCGACACGGCCGCCACCCGGTGCAGCAGCTTGCGGATGCTGGCGCCGTTCTTTTCCAGGCTGCTGCGCTGCGGATATACGGCCACGCCGTTGCGCCCCAGCGCCTGCACCACTTCGGCCGGCAGCGCGCGTGCCGGCACCGCGTTGGGCCGGCCCAGGTGATAGCCTTGCCCGAAGGCCACGCCCAGGTCGCGCAAGACCAGCAATTCCGTCTGCGCCTCGATGCCTTCGGCGATCACCAGGGTGCCCGATTTTTCCGCGATTTCCTGGATCGAGCGCACGAATTGCAGTTTCACGGGGTCATTATTGATGCCCTGGATGAAATGCATGTCGATTTTCACGTATTCC
Organism: Janthinobacterium sp. BJB401; assembly: GCF_013372745.1. Classification (NCBI taxonomy): domain Bacteria; kingdom Pseudomonadati; phylum Pseudomonadota; class Betaproteobacteria; order Burkholderiales; family Oxalobacteraceae; genus Janthinobacterium; species Janthinobacterium sp. BJB401. The sequence goes on from NZ_JABXFH010000057.1 coordinate 31,135, forward strand.
GGGCGCAGTTCCGACCACAGGCGCAGGCTGGAAAAGCCTTCGCCGAGGTCGTCGATGGCGATCTGGAAACCCATGTTGCGGTAGTGCAGCACCGCTTCGCGCATCAGCTCGTAGTCATACGTGGGCTGGTTTTCCGTCAGCTCGATAATGACGCGGTCCGGATTGATGCCGATATGCTCGATGTATTCCAGGGTTTCGCCATGGCGGGCATTGCGCAGCAGCAGGCATTCGGGGCTGACGTTGAGGAACAATTTGCCGGGTAGTTGCAGTTCGGCAAAACGTTCGAGCACCACTTGCCGGCACAGGTGCTCCACTTCCAGGGTCAGGTCATGCGCGCGCGCCACCTTGAACAGATTCATCGGCGCGTGCAGGGGGCTGTCGGACGGCCCCCGTATCAAGCCTTCGTAGCCGATGATGTCGCCGCTGTGCATGTGGATGATGGGCTGGAACAGCGCACTGAGCTTGCGGCCCGCGAGGATCTCGTGCAAGGCATCCGTCCCTTCGATGCTCATGGATATCGATGGCGGCGTCAGGTAAGCCACATTCGATGGCATCGCGCCGGGCGGCGCGGCGGTGGGGAGGGCGAGAGTGTGCATAGGCGGACGTGGCGGCACGGCCTCTGGACGGGCCATGAACATGTTGCCGATAGTAAAGAAGATTTATGACGGCTTGATGAAACGACTTTGCTTTTGACAATGTTTCTTGCATGAACGTCAGTTTGCCGATTCCGTCGAAAGCGAGATTTATCATGGTGATCCACGTAAATTTGCCAAACAAAAGACGGCAAATCCACCGGATAACTGTGCATTAAAAGTGGCAATCCGCGCTATGATTTCTCTTGGCGAAAGTCAACATAGGCAGCCGCAGAGTTTGCTTGAGCGGCATGCTTTCCCCGACATCCAACAATGAGACGACAACCCATGCAATTACGTAGTGCAACCCTCATATTCAGCTTGATGACCGCTTTCGGCGGCAATGCCCTGGCGCAAAGCGCCGCGATGCCATCGTGCCCGGCTGGCGACGGCGCTGCCGTGACGTATCCGGTCAGCAAAAAAGTCGACCAGCAAGACAGCTATTTCGGCACCACCATCGCCGATCCGTACCGCTGGCTGGAAGATGCCAACAGCGCGGAAACGGGCGAGTGGGTCACGGCGCAAAACAAGCTGACGCAGTCGTATCTGGGCACCATCCCCGAGCGCGCCGCGATCAAGCAGCGCCTGACCAAGCTGTGGAACTATGAGCGTTTCTCTACGCCAACGAAGCAGGGCGGCCGCTACTTCTACAGCCGCAACGACGGTTTGCAGAACCAGGCCGTGCTGTACACGGTGAAAAAACTGACGGACGAGCCGCGTCTGCTGCTGGACCCGAACACCCTGTCGACGGATGGCACGGTGGCGCTGGCCGGCACCTCGATCAGCCCGAACGGCAAGTACCTGGCGTATGCCACGTCGGCCTCCGGTTCCGACTGGAACGAGTGGAAAGTACGCGACATCGAATCGGGCAAGGATTTGACGGATCACATCCAGTGGGCTAAGTTCTCCGGCGCTTCGTGGACCAAGGACAACACCGGTTTCTTCTACAGCCGCTATGACGCGCCGAATGAAGCCACCAAGCTGGCCGATATCAATTACTTCCAGAAATTGTATTTCCACAAGATCGGCACGCCGCAAAGCGACGACGTACTGGTCTTCGACCGTCCCGACCAGAAGGAATGGGCGTTTGGCGGCAGCACCGTCAGCGACGACGGCAATTATTTGATCATCACGGCCACGCAGGGCACGGAACGCAAGAACCGCGTCTTCTACAAGGACTTGCGCCAGAAGAACGCCAAGGTCGTCGGCTTGCTGGAAGAATTCGACGCGTCGTACTCGTTCATCGACAATGACGGTCCCGTGTTCTTCTTCAAGACGGACAACAAGGCGCCAAAATCGCGCGTGATCGCCATCGATACGCGCAAACCTGCGCCTGCCGATTGGAAAGAAATCGTGCCGCAAAGCGCGGAAACCCTCGTCGCCGTCAACCTGATCAACAACCAGCTGGTGCTCGACTACCTGAAAGATGCGCAAACGCAAATCAAGATCGTCGACCTGAAAGGCAAGCTGGTGCGCGAAGTGGCCTTGCCTGGCATCGGTTCGGCCGGCGGTTTTGCGGGCAAGCGTGGCGACACGGAAACGTTCTACTCGTTTACCAGCTTCACGACGCCAGCGACCATCTACCGCTACGACATGAAATCGGGCAAGAGCACGGTGTACCGCCAGCCGAAAGTCGATTTCGACCCGAACGCCTTTGAAACGCGCCAGCAATTCTTCACCAGCCGCGACGGCACCAAGGTGCCGATGTTCATCGTCTCGAAAAAAGGCATGAAGCTGGACGGTACGAATCCGACCTATCTGTACGGCTATGGCGGTTTCAATATTTCGCTCACGCCGAGCTTCTCCGTGGCGAATCTTGCCTGGGTGGAAATGGGCGGCGTCTACGTGATGGCCAACCTGCGCGGCGGCGGAGAATACGGCGAAGCCTGGCACCAGGCTGGCACCAAACTGAACAAGCAAAACGTCTTCGACGACTTTATTGGCGCGGCGCAATGGCTGGTGGACAACAAGGTCACCTCGCCATCGAAGCTGGCGATCGGCGGCGGCAGCAATGGCGGCCTGCTGGTCGGTGCGGCCATGACGCAGCGTCCCGATCTGTTCGCTGCAGCCATCCCGCAAGTGGGCGTGCTCGACATGCTGCGCTTCCACAAGTTCACCGTGGGCTGGGGCTGGGTGCCTGACTACGGTTCGTCGGACGACGCCGAGCAGTTCAAGGCGCTGGTGAAATACTCGCCGCTGCACAATCTGAAAGCGGGCGGCTGCTATCCAGCCACCATGATCACGACGGCCGACCACGACGACCGCGTCGTGCCAGCCCACAGCTTCAAGTTCGCCGCCGCCGCCCAGGCAGCGCAAGGCGGCGCGGCACCCGTGCTGATCCGCATCGACAGCAAGGCTGGCCATGGCGCCGGCAAACCGACGACCAAGCAGATCGAAGAAGTGGCGGACCGCTGGGGCTTCCTCAGCCGTTCGCTGAAGATGACGCCGGTAGTGGCGGAGCCGGCCAAG
>NZ_JABXFH010000058.1:0-31862 GCF_013372745.1 Janthinobacterium sp. BJB401
AGTAGGTCGGATTAGCGGGGCAAGGCCGCGCGTAATCCGACAATATTGTTGGCCGCGACGGTGGTGTCGTCGGCTGACGTCCTGCTGGTTAAGCCGACCTACCGGCAGGTGGCTTGCTCGGCGGTTTAGGCACGGCAATGGCGATCGGGTCGCTGGCCGGAAAGCTTTCCTTGAGCGCTTCATCGAGTGCTTCCTCGGCATGGCCTTCATTGGCCGGGGTGGGCGAATCGCGCTCTGGCGGCGGGGCGGGTGCGGTGGCGGCGTTGGTGCTCGAATGCATGATGATCTCCTCGCGGTGGTGCGCCATGCTGCCGAGGTGGCCGTGGCGCGTGCTGCTGTTTCCAGCCTAGCACATCGCGCAGGAAGGGCGTGCCGGATGCGCCTGCCGAAGCGATGGTGACGGCGTCTGCTACACTGCGCTCCACTTTTATCGATGGAACCGCCATGACCTCCCTATCCCTGCCATACCGCGCCACCGCAATCGAAGCCTGTGCCTGGCTGGCGCAAGAGACGGGCACGCCGTGGACCCTGGCGCGTTTGCTGGAGCAGGGCGGCTTGCCGTTTGTCTGGCTCGATTACAGCGAAGCATGGGCCGAGCTGTTCCATGACGGCGTGACGCGCTATGCGGCGCCCGTCGTGTTCATCGGCGACAAGCAGCACCTGGCTTCGGGTGCGGACGCTTCGGGTGCGGACGATGTCTGGCTGCGTTTTACGCGCGACTCGGGCAACATCGCCATCGAGCTGAAGGCGCCGGGACTGCGCGTGCCCTTGGACGGTTTGCACTTCCAGGAGCGCGATTTGTTGCGTTTGCTCAAGGAGTTGCAGCATCCGCAGCCCGCTGAAGCGCAGGCGGACAAGGCGCCTGTGGTCTTGCCCAGCGCCTTGAAGGGCCTGGGCCGCGAGCAGATTTTGCTGGCCTTTGCCGGTGTGGGCAAGGTCGACCTGGACCAGGGAATGGCCAGCGGCGTGGGTATCTTTGGCGACGATGGCGCGCGCGTGCGCAAGAATTCGCGCGGCGGCAAGAACAGCCACCTGTGGCATCCGGTGACGTTGGCGTTCGGCCTGCACGACGTGCACCGCGTGCCGATGGCGCACCTGAAGAAGGCCTTCGCCACGCAACCGTTGCTGCGCGAATGGAAGGCGGACTGGCTGGAATCGCTGCGCCTGCTGGGCGAGTAACAAGATCAATCAAGCCTGCCGCGCCGGCCTCTCGTTCGGCGGCATCAGCCTTGCGATCGATTATTCGCTTTCTTCGATCCGGCCGCCGCATTGCGTATAGCAGGCTCTGTAGTCTGACTCGCATTGCCACGTTCCAGATGTGCTGGAGGAACAATATTGGCGTTTCTTCGAGCACAGTTCCCGGTCCGCATCGGTTTTCGCCACTGCCAGGCAGATGGAAACGGTACTGACGTTGCGCATCTCGCAAGCTTGTGCCTGGGCCGCAGCAACCTGCTCCTTGCCGGCAATGCATATCTGTTGATTGGTCCCGCAGCTCGTCACGCATTGACGCCCGGCATCCGAGTCCGGCGGAATAAAGCGATAGCTGGTGCAGCCCGCCAAGGTGATGGCGAAACAAATCGCTGCGGCAAGGCGGAACAAGAAGGAATGGTGGATTTGCAAAGTACGCATGGTCGAAAAGGGCTTTCCCGTGTAAATGAATTAGCTTGAATATCGTGAATATTGATATTCTGACAGGTGATCATTTCAAGAACAATGCGCTGCAATAATTGTTACATCTTGGCGGAAAACCGTTTTACAGTTCAATGGGCGCTACTTCCGTGCCGATATCGGGTGCCGCGTAATGCATGCTGAAATACACGAAGGCGCCGATATTGAGGGCGACCGTGATCCAGAACACGATGCGGAACGAGCGCTTGCTGGACTTGTGGCGCAGCCATTGCTGGGCCAGCACGGCGCCAGGCCAGCCGCACAGCAGTCCCAATAGCAGCAGGGTGCGTTCCGATGTGCGCCAGCGTCCCTCTTTTGCGGCCGATTTGTCGATCGCGTAGGCAACGAAACAGCTCAGGCTCAGCACGCCATACACGAGGGCGACGAGGGCGGGGATGTGGAAAAAGAAGGTGGCCAGCAAATACAGAACGACAAAAAACAGGATGACAAGATAGGGCATAAGATGTGTTTGCTTGAACGGGGGCGTGAGTATCCCACAAGGGGCGCGATGCTGCAGCCTAAAACAAGCAGCCTTGCGCCGTATTGATGGGCACGGCGCGGCGGCGGGCGTGGCCCGTTTTCAGCGCTTCGCGGTCGCTGGACAGGGTGATGCCTTCCAGCGCCAACAAGGTTTCCTTGGCATGCAGGCCGCCCGCGAAGCCCGTCAACTCGCCCGTGGCGCCGATGACCCGGTGGCAGGGGGCGATGATGGAAATGGGATTCTTGCCGTTGGCGGCGCCCACGGCGCGCACGGCGGCGGGCCGGCCGATCTGGCGCGCGATCTCGCCATAGCTGCGCGTCTGGCCATACGGTATCGTCAGCAGCGCGCGCCACACTTCCTGCTGGAATGGCGTGCCGGCAAAATTGAGCGGCACCTCAAAACGCTGGCGCGTGCCGGCGAAATATTCCCCCAGCTGGCGCGCCGTTTCCCGCAGCACGGCGCAACCGTCATCGACGCGCATCGCGCCCAGGCGCACGCGGTTGGGCTTGTCGTTTTCCCACAGGATGGCGGCCAGGGCCGCGCCGCGCGCCACCAGGGTCAGTTCGCCCACGGGCGAGGGCACCACGATGCAATCGTATTCCATGTCTGTTCCTTGATCGGAGAGCGCCAGTGTAGCAGGATGGCGGCAGCGTGCATATTGCGTGTAGGATAGGTTTTTTCGGCACGGAGCACTGGCTTTGACGACGATTCCCAGCTATGACGATATCCGCGCGATTGCCGCGCGGCTGGTGCGACAGCGCTACCCCACGGCCGTGGCGGCCATCATCGGCGGCTCGTTCGCCACAGGCCGGCAAACGCCCAGTTCCGATATCGACTTGCTGCTGCTGTTCGACCACGTCGATTGCGCCTGGCGCGACACGCTCGTGGCCGAAGGGCGCACGGTGGAACTGTTCGCGCACGACGTGGCCACGTACACGTATTTTTGCAAGGAAATCGATGCGCCAGGCGGCAGGGTGCCGCTGGCGATGATGGTGCTCGAAGGCGAGAACATCGCCGCGCCCGGACCGCAGCACGCGCAGTTGCTGGCGCTGGCGCAAGCATTCGCCGCCGCCGGGCCGCCCGTGCTGGACGCCGACAATTTACTGCGGCGCCGCTACGCCATCACCACCGCGGTGGAAGACCTGGTCGACAGCCGGCATCCGGGCGAGGCGCTGGCCGTGGCCTGTCAGCTGTATCCGGCGCTGGCCGACCTGCACTTGCGCGCGGCGGGTGAATGGAGCGGCGAGGGCAAGCACCTGTTTCGCCGCCTGCAGGCCTTCGACGCCGCCATCGCCGACCAGCTCGATGGCGCGCTGCGCCTGGTCGCCAGCGACTTGCCGGCCGGGCAGCATGCGTTCGAGCAAGTCGCCGCCGCCGTGCTGGCGCCCGTGGGCGGCCCCTTGCTCGAAGGTTTTACCCTGCCCGCGCCCGCGCACTGGCGCGCTTAAAACGCCGTGCGCACCGCCAGGCTGATGTTGCGCGGTTCGCCCCAGAATACGCCGTCGAAGAAGCCCACGTTGCGGTAGTACTTTTTATCGAGCAAGTTATTCACGTTCAGCTGCACGCTGGCATGGCGGTTGATGGCATAGCTGGCCATGGCGTTGAACAGCGCGTAGCCGGCTTGCGGGATGTTCGTGATTCTGCCCGAGGGCGGGCGGCCGTACCACGATTCGCTGTAGGTGGCGCTTTGCGCCGTCATGCTGGCGCCCGCTTTTAAGCCGGCCAGGCGGCCGTCGAAACGGTAGCTGGTGGCCAGGCGCAGCAAATGGCGCGGCTGCGTGGTGGCGGCGCGGCGGCCATCGGCCTCGGCTGCGTGCAGATAGGTATAGCCGCCGCTCGCTTCCCAGGCGGGAGACAATTGGCCGGAGACGTCGAACTCGACGCCCTTGGCCGTCACGCCGGCGCCGTTGGCCACCATGGCCTGGCCGCCATCGGGCAGCAAAAAGCCGGGCGGCACCGTGCGGTCGAGTTCCGCCAGATTCTTTTTCTTCGTGTGGAACAGGGCGGCCGACGCATTCAGCTTGCCTTCATAGAATTCCCCCTTGATGCCCAGCTCCGCATTGTCGCCCGTTTCCGGCGCCAGGAACTGGTTGTTGCGGTCCTTGCTCGATTGCGGATTGAACAGCTGCGTGAAGCTGGCGTAAGCCGAATACTGCTTGTTGATGTCGAACACGGCGCCCACGTAGGGCGTGACTTCATTGCGCGTTTCCACAAAGTCGCCGCTGCCCGTGTACACGCCTTGCGTGTTGTAATCGCGTGTATCCGTGCGGTAAGTGCTGCTGCGCGCGCCGATGATCACGTGCAGCGGGTCGGCCAGGCTCAGGCGCGTGGCGACATAGCCGCCCGCCAGGCGCGTGACTTTTTCCGTGTGCGAGCCGTCCGGGTGGAACACGGGGCGGGGAATGTTGCCTGTCCAGCTGCGGTAATCAGGGACCAAAGGTTCATAGTCGATTTTCGCCTTGCCGCCTATCGAATTGTCCCGGCCGTTATTGCCATTCCAGCCGACGATGGCCGTGTGCTTGCGTCCGAGCAAGGTAAATGGCCCGCTGGCGTAGACGTCGAAATTGTCGCTGTTCTTCTTGCCCGCGCCCCAGGCGCCCGTCCACAGTTCCATGCCTTTGCCCGTGGCGGGATCGGGATGACCTTCGCCCGCATACAGAACGGTGGTTCGGTTCGTGCTTTCCGTGCGCGCATAGCCGAGGTGCAGATTCCAGTTGCCGGGCAGGCGCTGGTCCAGCGACGTAAATACCGTGTGCTGCTTTTCGGCCCAGGTGCTCCATGGCGCTGTCCAGCTGGTGTTGCGTGGCAAGTTCGCCAGACTGCCGTCCGCGTTCCAGTAGGGCACGGCGCCCCAGGTGGCGCCTGTGGGCTTGTTGTCCTGGAAGTCGACGCCGGCCGTCAGCAGGGTGCCGGGATGGACGTCCGCCTCGACGATGACCATGCCGACCGTCTTGCGTTCGTGATACATGTCCAGGTAGGAATCGCGTTTTTGCCAGGCCAGGGCCGTGCGCGCGCGCACGCTGCCTTCCGCGTTCAGCGGGGTGGACAGGTCGGCCTCGAAGCGCTGGTCATCCCAGCGGCCCATGATCAGGCCGGCGCTGGCCTGGAAGGTTTTCGTGGGTCGCTTGCGTATCATGTTGATGGTGGCCGACGGGTCGCCTTTGCCGCCCATCAGGCCGGTGGCGCCGCGCACGACCTCGATGCGGTCGTACAAAATCGTGTCTTGCAGCGGTGCATTGCCGCCACGCGCCATGCCATCGATCTGGAGATTGTTGATGCCGAAGCCGCGCGCATAAAAGGTCGTGCGCTCCGTGTCGTTCTGGCCAACCTGGATGCCCGTCGTCTGCGCCAGCGCCTGGTCCAGGCGCACGGCGCCCAGGTCGTCGAGCAACTGGCGCGTGATGACGCTGACCGATTGCGGCGTCTCGCGCAGGGACAGGTCCATGCGCGTGGCGCTGCGCGTTTCGCCTGCCGTGTACGACTGCGTGCCTTCCGTGGTGGCCATCGACTGGCCCAGCACAGTGACGGCCGGCATGGTGACGTCGGCCGTGGCGGCGTCGGTTGCGTGTGCCGGCAAGACCACGCCGGCGGCAAGACTTAGCAGGCTGATGTGTAATAAACGGGGCAGGGGGCGCAAGGCGGGCTGGCGCGAAGAAGAGAAGACGGTGGTCGATTGCATTATTTTCCTGGAGTATTTTTAGTCGTGTGTGTTCCTATCTCGTCTGGCGAGGTGCGCAGTAGCTGGGGGGATGGCGTGACGCTGGCCCGTGGTCTGGCTTGGATAGCAGTTCCACTCGCGCCTGGCAGTGGAAAGATGAGCATGATTCCTGTCACATTTGTGAATAAGAATCATTATCAATATAGGTGATATTTGCCAAATAATCAAGCGTGCGCACCAAAAGAGTGCGATTGGGGCTGTGGCGCGCATCGTCCGGCCTTCTGCGATAATGCAGGCGCTGATAAAATATTTTCCTCATTGAAAGAAATGCATGCGTACATGGATCGCTTGTGCCGGATGGTTGTGTGTCGTGTCGCTGGGCCAGGCCCAGGAGCACGCGCCGCCGCCGGCTGTTCCCGCGCCGCTGCAGAGTGCCAGCGTGCCGCCCGCCGCCGAATCGCCGCCCGTTGCGCCGGCCACATCCGAAGCATCGGCGCCAGAGGTAACTGCGAGCGCAGAGGACGCCTTGCCGTCGCAAACGGTGACGATCACGGCCAGCAGCGACGCCAAGGCGCCACGCGTGCGCTTCACGGCGTATCGCGAAAGTTATCTGACGGCCAGGAAAGTGTGGCAAGTGTCGAGCGGCAGCGTGGTGATGGCCCTGCGCCTGATTCCTGCCAAGCTGAGCGCCACCATCGACGACGTGCGCGTGGCCTTGCAAGGCTATGGCGCGCCCGTGCCGATCAAGGTGTCCAGCGGCGGCGTGTTCGTCGTGCCGCTCAACGATGACATCGCCGCGCAGGATGGTGCTTTCCTGGTGAACAAGGGCAGGGGCGAGCTGACGGCGAATATCGTCCTCCAGCCGTCCGTGGCGCGCGATGCGTGGAACGTCACGCGCGTGGGGCAAGTCTTGCAGGACGCCCGGCGCGCCGTGCGGGCCATCACGCCGTGGTACAAGCGGCCGTTCGCCAGCGACGTGCAATCGCTGGCCTTTTGCGCAGCCGAGCGGGGCAGCGCCTTGCAGTTGATGGATGGCGAGCAATTGATTGCCACCTTGCCCATGAACGAGGCGGCCGTCAACGATATCAACCAGCCCGTGTTTTGCAAGATTTTCGACGGCGAAGACAAATACCCGGGACACTACCGCGTCGTCATGCCCGAGCAAGCCACGGTGCTGCTGCTGTAGCGGCTAGTTCGGCTGGCGCTGCACCAGTTCCAGCGCCGCCGCCAGGGCCAGGTCCATGGTGGCCTGGTGGAAGATCAGCCATTGCGGCAAGAGCGACAGCGCATGGCGGCCCTGTTCCAGGTCGCCTTCATCGACGGCGGCCCAGGCATGGTGCAAGCCGCTGAGCACGCGCGCATGCTGTTCCCGGTGGTTGGCCAGCGAGGGAAAGGCGATTTCTTCCATCAAATCCTCTTCCTCGCGGAAATCGCGTTCGACGGCCGCAATCAGCTCGCGAAACGCCACGCTGAAATGCTGGTCGCCCAGTTGCTGCAGGCGCGCGAGCTCCTGAAACAGCGCCTCATGCGCCTCGTCGATGACGGGAACCCCCAGCGCCATCTCATCCTTCCAATGCGATTTACCCATGCCGATGCTCCAGGTTAAGTCCGTCGCGGTGCGAAGCGGACTGTTCCAGTGTGGACGCGGCGAAGAGGGAAATCCATGACTTGGATCAAATGTGCAGTGAAGAGCGTTTGAGGAAAACTAGAAAAACTGATCGGTGAAGAGAACAAATTCCCACCGGCAACAAAGCGGTTTTTGAATGTGAACGCCACTAGCGAGCTCCGCTGAAAGCAGCGCAGCCAGCGGCGTTTTCTCAGCCGCGCGTATTATTAATGCTTAGGCCAGTGAGCCCAAATGGCATGGGCATCGACATTCGGCACCTGCAGCTGCTGCCCGGCGGACAACTGCATCGTATCCCGTAACACGAGGGGCGCGAGCAGCAGGGCCGACAAGGCAAGGCAGGCCAGCACTTTGAGCGTCAACATGGTCGTCTCCCGGTGTCCCGGCGGCGGCGCGGGGATGCGGCGCCTGCCGGTCACTTCCTTATGCACTACCATGCTTGCAGTTTAGTTCATCTGGTCGTAACTTCAACTTATTGCTGTGGTGCACCGCACCAGTTCGCCTGTTGCCACAGGCTTATTTGGCCTTGCGGCTGCGCCGTGGCTTGCCTGTTGGCGGCAGAAAGGAATCGAACCACACTTGCGTCAGTTGCCGCGTATTTTTCGCCGCTTCGCGCTTGACGGCGGCCGTCGCATGGCCGCGCGCCGTGTTGGCGATGCGGTTGGCCGCGCTCAGGTACATGCTCATCCAGGGGTTTTTCATGGCTAGCCTCGCAGTCGGTGGGGGGAATGTCTCCACTCTATCCCGATGGCTGGCGCCGACAGTGCGCCTGCCCACATAGCCGGGCCGTGCTGGCGATGGGCTGAGGCAGATCAATACACGTCGCGGCGGTAGCGTCCGGCCGCCAGCAAGGCGTCGAGTCCCTCCTGGCCCAGCAATTCTTGCAGTACAGCATCGATTCCTGTGGCCATGCCTTGCAGGCTGCCGCACACGTAGACGATGGCGCCTTGCGCCAGCCACTCGCGCAGTTCATTCGCGCTGGCGCGCAGGCGATCCTGTACGTATTGCCGTGTGCCACCATCCTTGCCATCGCGCGAAAAGACACGGTCCAGGCGTGCCAGATGGCCAGTGTCCAGCCAGCCTTGCAACTCTGCGCCGCAGACGCTGTCAAAAGCTTGCTGGCGCTCGCCAAACAGCAGCCAGTTGCGGGCCAGCCCCGCCCGCTGGCGCGCGCGCAGGTGCGCACGCAGGCCGGCCAGGCCGGAACCGTTGCCGATATATATGCAGGGCACGTCGACCAGGGCCGGCGCGAAGGCGGGATTGGCTTGCAGGCGCAGGCGGATGGGGCTGCCTAGCGGGGCGAAGCGCGTGAGCCAGCCGGAAGCGAGGCCATGGCCCTGGTTTTCCTCGCCCGCATGGCGCTCCTGGCGCACCAGTAATTGCAGTTCGCCGTCGGATGGCAGCGAAGCGAGCGAATAGCTGCGCGGCGCGTGATGGGCACTGTCGGGGTGGCTACCCTCGCCATCGCTGCCATCCGCGTTGCAGGGAATGATTTCCGCCAGCGCACCCGCTTCCCAGGTGGCGTCGGCCGGGCCCGTCAAGGTGATTTCATGCAGTTCGCCGCCCAGGCTGCCCGGGTTGAGCAGCACGCGGCGCGCCAGGCGCCACTCGGCATACGACGCTTCTTCCTGCACGCCGATGGCGTCGATGGCGCTGCCGCTGCAGCGGGCCAGCGCCTTGGACCAGCCGGCCAAGGCGGCGGGGTCGTGCTTGTCCACCTCGATCAAGGGGAACAGAGAAGTGGCGCCCAGCGCGTGTAATTGTTGCGCCAGCGCATGGCCAAAGCCGCAGAAGGCGCTGTAGTGGCGGTCGCCGAGGGCCAGCATGCCGAATTCCAGGCCCGCCAGCGGCGTGCCTGCTGTTGCGTGCAGCAGGCGCGCAAAGCGGCGCGTGCCGTCCGGCGCCTCGCCTTCGCCAAAGGTGCTGGCGACGATCAGTGCCCGTTCGTACTGGCGCAATTGCGCGGGATCAAAACGGTCCAGCGATTGCACGTCGACGGCCACGCCCGCTTGCTGCAGGGCGCGCGCGCTTTCCAGGGCCAGGCGTTCGGCCTGGCCCGATTGGCTGGCGTAGGCGACGAGGGTCGGCAAACCTGTATCCGTTTTGCCCGGAGCACCGGCGCCCAGCATGGTGCGCTGCGCCTGCACAGCCCGCTTAGCCTTGCGGCGGCCCAGATACAGCATCCAGCCCGTGATGGCGAACAGGGGCAGGCCCAGGCTGGCCACGGTGACGATGATGCGGCCCGGCAAACCGAAATACGTGCCCATATGCAGCGGATAAATGATGTTGACGAGGCGCGCACCAAGCGCCTGCTGGCTGTACGGTTCGTTTTCCGTGAGCGTGCCGTCGGCCGGTGCAATGCTCATGCGGCTGCGCGCCCGTTCGTGCGGCGCATCGCTGGCCAGCCACGTGAATTGCACGGCTTCTCCAGCGCGCGTCGGCAGGCGCACGCTGGCCAGGGTCCAGCCGGCGGCGTGCTGCTGGAAGCTGGTCCAGGCCAGGCTGATGTCGACGGCGGGCGCCTTGCCGCCGCCTTTTTTCGCGGGCGCCTGTGCCATCCTTGGCGGCTTGCCGGCCCAGGCGTCGATATTGTCGCGCACCACGTCGTAGCTCCAGTAAATCCCCGTCAGGGTCAGCGCCACGTAGACGACCAGGCACCAGGTGCCGGCCACGGCATGCAGATTCCATAGGAAGGAACGGCCTTTCAGGGCCGGATCGAAGGTCAGCCAGGTGCGCCAGTCCAGCGGACGGCGGGGCCAGCGCAGATACAGGCCCGACAATGCCAACCCCAGCAGGCACAGGGCCAGTGCGCCCGCCACTTGCCGGCCCGGATCGCGCGGCAGCAGCAGCCAGCGGTGCAAGGACTCCGTCCACTCGAAAAATTCCGCGCCCGCCAGCGCCGGCTGGGTCGCGCCCGTGTACGGATGCACATAGATGGACTCGCCGCGCCGCTGGCCATTCTTCGGTGCGAAGAACAGGCGTGGCGCCGCGCCCGCTTCTGCATACATGGTGATCGAGGCTACGCGCTGGCCGTGTTCGACGGCAGCAATGTTGCTCAGCTGGGCTGGCGTCAGCGGCGCGCGGTTTTCCACAGCGACGTGGCGCACGCCGGGGTTCATGAGGTCCAGCAATTCATCCTTGAAGGCCAGGGTGGCGCCGCTCAGGCCGATAATTACCAGCACCGTGCCGGCCGTGATGCCGATAAACCAGTGCAATTGAAACCACACCTGCTTCCAGTTCCAGTGCCGGCGTTGCTGTTGCGGGGCGGCAAGCTGGCGAGTCTGCGGCGCATCGTCGGCGCTGGAGCGCAACTGGGGGAGGGAGGAGGTGGTCATGGCGGCTTTCGATAGCGCCGCCATGCAGTGCGTCAGGCATGGCGGGAAGAAGGAAGGCTGACATTTTAACGCAAACGAGAATCATTCGCAAATGATGGTGCCCTGTTGTCGCGTGGCGGGGGCCATCCCCGTTTGCCTGATCGGGCGTCATAGGCGCTACAATAGGGATACTGTTCACTAGTTCCCATTGCCGCCATGACCACTTCCACACCGAATCTCGTCGTCACCCCATCCGCCCACCCCCTGTCCGACGCCGAGCGCGCCGCGCGCATGGTCAACCCGGCGTTTGGCCGCATCTTTACCGACCACATGGTGGTGATTCCTTACCGCGACGGCAAGTGGCAGCAGGGTGAACTGAAGGTTTACGGCCCGTTGATGCTGGACCCGTCCGCTTCGTCGCTGCACTACGGCCAGGCCATCTTCGAAGGCTACAAGGCGTTTGCCCAGCCGGACGGCAGCATCAAGACTTTCCGTCCGGAACAAAATGCCGAGCGCTTCAACCGCAGCGCCGCGCGCCTGGCCATGCCGGCCATTCCTGTCGAGCTGTTCCTGGAAGCGGGCGACGCGCTCATTTCGCAAGACCGCAACTGGGTGCCGAAGAATACGGGTGAGAGCCTGTACATGCGTCCGCTGATGATCGCCACCGACCCGTACCTGGGCGTGCGTCCGTCGGAAGAATACCTGTTCGTGCTGTTCGCCTCGCCAGCCGGCGCCTATTTCCCGAAAGGCGTGAAACCCGTCACCGTATGGATCAGCGAAGACTTCGTGCGCGCCGCGCCGGGCGGCACCGGTGAAGCCAAGTGCGCGGGCAACTACGCGGCCAGCCTGATGGCCCAGTCGCAAGCGCAAGAGAAGGGCTGCGACCAGGTCGTGTGGCTGGACGCCGTTCACCGCGAATTCATCGAAGAGATGGGCGGCATGAATTTGTTCTTCGTGTATAAAGATGGCGAGAAGATCACCGTCGTGACGCCGGAACTGACGGGCACCTTGCTGCCAGGCATCACCCGCCGCAGCCTGCTGGAAATGGCGAAAGACCTCGGCTATGCCACGGAAGAGCGTAAGTTGTCGGTCCAGCAATGGCGCGACGACATCGCCTCGGGCCGCATGACCGAAGTGTTCGCCTGCGGCACGGCCGCCGTCATCACGCCCGTGGGCGTGGCCAAGGCCAATGGCTTTGAAATGACCATCAACAACAATGAAAACGGCGCCGTCACCCTGGCCCTGCGCGAAGCGCTGCTGGGCTTGCAACATGGCACGGCGGCCGATACGCATGGCTGGATGCATAAAGTTTGCTGATGTACACGTTTGACTGATACCGCGCCGGCACTCAGTTGCCGGCGTTTTATATTCTGAAAGGGAAACCTGATGCAATTTCGAACTGTACTGGCCGCCGTTTTCCTCAGCCTGTCCGCTGGCGCCGTCCACGCGGCCGACGCCAGTTGCGCCATTCCGCGCAACGTCAGTTACTACGATTACGACGTGAAGCCGTCGGACGAGAAAAACACGTGCTACAAGCAAAGCACGAACGTACCCACCGATTACTTCATGCTGGCGCTGTCGTGGTCGCCGGGCTTTTGCGACAGCCAGCGCCGCCGTGGCGCCGTGTCGAAAAAGGCTGCCTTCCAGTGCGCCGAGAGCAACCAGTTCGGCTGGATCGTGCATGGCCTGTGGGCGCAGTCTGCCAATCCGGCCACCTGCGAAGACATTTCCGTGACGCCGCCGCGCAAGACGGACATGCATCCGCGCTACTGCAAGGGCAATCTGCCGAAACTGGCGCCGTCGGAGATCCTGCCCTATATGTGCATGCAACCGGGCGAAGCCTTGCTGCAGGGTGAATGGGAAAAGCATGGCGCCTGCGATTTCGATACCGCCAAGCAGTATTTCGAGAAGGAGCGCGAACTGTTCCAGGCCTTGAAGTTGCCGGATTCCACCATGCCGAAAAACGAGTTGTTCCAGTGGATGAAGCAGCACAACCCGCAATTGAAGGGCCGCTGGCTCGGCTATGAAAAGCACTCGGGCGAGTTGCGCATCTGTTATTCGAAAGATTTCAAGGTCATCGATTGCCAGAAGTAAGCTTGCCTGTCCTGCAGGTTTTTTGCATACATGCTAGTGTATTGCCCGGATCAGCAAGATGAACAGGTAGTGTATTTATGCAGCAGACTAGGCAGCGGCGCACGCAAGCCGTCATGGTAGGCGAGGACGGCTTGCCGCCGGGCGCCCGTTTATGGGCCATGCTGGCGCTGGCCATCGGCGTGGGCATGGCCTCGCTCGATACGGCGATCGCCAACACGGCCTTGCCGGCCATTGCCAGCGAACTGCACACGACGCCGGCCGCCTCCGTCTGGATCGTCAACGTCTATCAGCTGGCCATGGTGGCGACCCTGCTGCCGTTTTCCGCCCTCGGCGAAATCGCCGGCTACCGGCGCGTGTTTATCTCCGGCATGCTTCTGTTTACCCTGGCCTCGCTCGCCTGTGCGCTGGCCTGGTCCTTGCCCTCGCTGGTGGTGGCGCGGCTGTTTCAAGGCGTCGGTGCCAGCGCCATGATGAGCGTCAACACGGCGCTGCTGCGCGCCCTGTACCCGAAACATTTGCTGGGCCGCGCGTTTGGCAACAATGCGCTGGTGGTGGCAGTCGCGTTCGCCATCGGCCCCACGGCCGCGTCGCTGATCCTGGCGACGGCATCGTGGCCGTGGCTGTTCGCCATCAATGTGCCGCTGGGCGTGATTGGGTTTTTCCTCGCCAGCCGCATGCTGCCGGCCACCAAATTGTCCGGCCACACCCTCGATGCGCGCACGGCGCTGTACAACGTGGGCGCCTTCGGCTTGCTGATTTTGCTGTTTGGCGACGCGGCCCATCACGCGGCCCTGTCGACCTTGCTGCCGGAACTGGTGGCCGTGGTGATTTTCTTTGTCTTGCTGCTGCGCCGCCAGGCGGGGCACGCGGCGCCGATGCTGCCGATCGACCTGTTTCGCCGTCCATTATTCCTGCTGTCGTCGCTGACGGCCATCTGCACGTTTGCCGCGCAGGGCCTGGCGTTCGTCTCGCTGCCATTCTATTTTGAAGTGACACTGGGCCGTTCTCCGGTCGAGACGGGCTTTTTGATGACTCCGTGGGCCGTGCTGGTGGCCGTGATGGCGCCTGTCGCCGGGCGCCTGAGCGACCGTTATTCGCCGGGCGTGCTGGGCGGCATCGGTCTGGCGGCGCTGGCGGGCGGCTTGCTGACCCTGGTGTGGATACCGGCGCACCCCAGCGTGTTTGACATCGGCTGGCGCATGGCCTTGTGCGGCATCGGCTTCGGCTTTTTCCAGGCGCCGAACCTGAAAGCCATCATGGGCAGCGCGCCGCCCGAGCGGGCTGGCGGCGCCAGCGGCGTGGTGGCCACGTCGCGCCTGATCGGCCAAGCGACGGGCGCGGCGCTGGTCGCGTATTGCTTTACCGTTTCTGCCACGCGTGGCACGACGTATGCGCTGTGCCTGGCGGCAGGGTTCGCCGCCGTGGCCAGCATCGCCAGCTTCTCGCGCCTGGTGGTGGCGCAGCCGGCGTGGCTGAGCGGCAAGGGCAGCTAAGCGCCTGGACGCGCCTAGACGTCGATGGCCTTGTCCGACTGCATGCGCTTGCGCAATTCGAACTTCTGGATCTTGCCCGTCGACGTGCGGGGCAGGGGACCGAAATAAATGGCTTTCGGCACCTTGAAACCGGCCAGGTTGTTCTTGCAAAAGGCGATCAATTCCGCTTCCGTCACCGTGCCGCCTTCGCGCAGTTCGACAAAGGCGCATGGCGTTTCGCCCCACTTTTCGTCCGGCTGGGCGATGACGGCGGCGGCCAGTACTTGCGGGTGGTGGTACAAGGCGTCTTCCACTTCCACGCTGGAAATGTTCTCGCCGCCGGAGATGATGATGTCCTTGCTGCGGTCCTTCAGCTTGATATAGCCATCCGGATACATGACGCCGAGGTCGCCCGTGTGGAACCAGCCGCCCGCGAAGGCTTCCAGCGTCGCCTTTTCATTCTTCAGATAACCCTTCATGCAGATGTTGCCACGGAACATGATCTCGCCGATCTGTTCGCCGTCTGCCGCCACGGGCTGCATGGTGTCCGGGTCCAGCACCGCCACGGCGCTTTGCAAGTGGTAGCGCACGCCCTGGCGCGATTTCAATACGGCCCGCTCTTCCTGCGACAGCGCCGCCCACTCGTCCTGTTCCGCGCAGATGGCGGCCGGGCCATACACTTCCGTCAAGCCATACGAGTGGATCAAGTCGAAACCCATGGCTTCGATCTTCGCCACCATGGCCGCCGGCGGCGGCGCACCGGCCACCATGCCGCGCACGGTCCAGGCTATGCCGTCACGCCAGTTGGCGGGCGCATTGGCCAGGGCAGCGTGCACGATGGGTGCGGCGCAATAGTGGGTGATGCGCAATTCGCGCATCAGGTCGAACACGAGTTTTGGTTCGAACTTGCGCAGGCACACGTTGACGCCGGCGCGCGCGGCGACGGTCCACGGGAAGCACCAGCCGTTGCAGTGGAACATGGGCAATGTCCATAAATACACGGCATGCTTGGGCATGTCCCACTCCAGTATGTTCGACAGGGCATTCAGGGCCGCGCCCCGGTGGTGGTAGACCACGCCTTTCGGATCGCCCGTGGTGCCGGACGTGTAGTTGAGGGCGATGGCATCCCATTCGTCCGCCGGCGGTTTCCAGTCGTAATCGGGGTCGCCGCTGGCCAGCAAGGCTTCGTAGTCGAGCTCGGCAAATGCGTCCACTTCCGGTCCCAGCATGTCGTTGACCTGGATCACGCGCAAGCCGGGAATCTGCGCCGCCATCTGGCGCGCCAGTTCGGCAAATTCCGTGTCGGCCAGCAAGACTTTCGCCTGGCCATGGCGCAGCATGAAGGTCAGCGAAGCCAGGTCGAGGCGGATATTCAGGGCGTTGAGCACGGCGCCGGCCATCGGGACGCCAAAGCTCGCTTCCACCATGGCGGGGGTGTTCGGCAGCATCACGGCCACCGTATCGCCCGTGCCCACGCCCAGCTTGATCAAGCCTGAGGCGAGGCGGCGCGTGCGCGTATACGTTTCTTGCCACGTCTGCCGCAAGGCGCCATGTGCAATTGCCAGGCGATTGCCATATACTGCGGCTGCCCTGGCGATATAGTCGAGCGGGGTGAGGGCGGCGTAGTTGGCGCTGTTTTTGCCGAGGCCGGTGTTGAAATCAGCTGTCATGCTTGTCTCCTGGTAAAAGAATCTTGTAGCTCCCTGTTTCGGGATTGATACCGGTTAGCATAGCACCGGTGCTGGAAAATCACTGTCATCTTAGTGACAGGTCTGAAGGATGGAATGGATAGCAACGATAGTGTAGAACGTGCGGTGCCGGAATTCGACAGCCACGACTGGTTCACGGCCCTCGATGCCCGGCATCAGACCCTGTTGCGCGCCGGCAGCGTACTGCGGCATGTCGAGGCGGGCGCCTTCATCACGCGGCGCGGCGAACCGTCGGCGCACTGGATCGGCGTGCACACGGGCTTGATCAAGCTGGCCGTCTACAACGCCGATGGGCGCGGCGCCACGTTTTCCGGCGTGCCGGCCGGCGGCTGGTGCGGCGAGGGTAGCGTGCTCAAGCGCGAACTGCGCCGCTACGACGTGGTGGCCGTGCGCGCATCGGGCATCCTCCTCGTGCCGGTGGATCTGTTTCACCTGCTGCTGGCCGAGAGCCTTTCCTTCAACGCCTTCGTCATCCGCCAGCTGAACGAGCGCATGGGCCAGTTCATCGCCACCATCCAGAACCAGCGCCTGCTGGCCGTCGACGCGCAAGTGGCGCAAGCCATCGCGCAGCTGTTCCACCCCATGTTATATCCGCGCACTTCCAGCGTGCTTGAGCTGTCGCAGGAAGAAATCGGCTTGCTGACCGGAATTTCGCGCCAGCGCGTGAACCAGGCGCTGGGCCATCTGGCCGAGCTGAGCCTTATCAGCATCGCCTACCAGTCGATCCGCGTCGTCGACCTCGACGGCTTGCGCCGTTATGGCGTAGCGTCGCTGTGATGACAGACCTGGCGCGCGATGTGTGGCATGCTGGCGCCTCGTTCACCACATTGACCTGACGCATGGCCCTCGTTTCCGATCATCCCTTGCACTTGCTGGGCTTGCGCTTTCCGCTGCGGCTGCGCGTCACCGTGCGCCAGGGTTTTGTGACTTTGCACAATGAAATCACCACCAAGAAACTGGCCAGCGGCGACAGTTTCGTCGTGCCCGCCTTCTTGCGCTTCGCCTGCGACGTGATGCCGGGGCGGGGCAAGCCGGCCGTGTTCACCCTGGCGCTGGAAGACGATGAACCCGATGGCGGCCATGGCGGCGGCAAGCGCTGGAGCCAGGCGCTGGCGCAGCATATCTTTGATACGCCGCAAGGCAAGTGGACGGCGGCGCGCTTGGCGGCCCTGTGGCAAGTGACGCCGCACAAGGCCAGGGCGCGGTTGTTTTCCGAGGGCGAGGCCTTGCTCAGCCTGGTGCGCGAACAGCGTCTGGCCCACGCGCTGCATACAGCGGCGCAAGCGGACGCCGATGGAGAACAGGGCGAGCGCGACCTGGCGCAAGTGGCGGCCGGCTCCGGCTTTGCCTCGATCCCCGCGTTTTGCGACGCCTGCGTGGACGTGGCGGGCGTGCGCCCCAGCCTGTTCCTGCGCGGGCCGGCGCCCGGATAGCCAGACTCCGTTATAATCGGGGCCATGGGATCATTATTGAAGCGCAAACAGTGGCATATGTGGTTCGCCTGCCTGGCGATACTGCTCAATGCGCTGTCGCCGTCCCTGTCGTATGCGTTTGCCTCGCAGCATGCGAACGCGAACAATGCCGCCGTCGACATCTGCTCGGCCAGCGGCGCCGTCTATACGCAAGCGGATCTGGCGCCAGCCGCCACATCCACCACCGGTTCCGTGCTGCACCACATCGAGCATTGCCCGTTCTGCATGAGCCATGCGGGCAGCGTGGGTTTACCGCCGTCGTCAGCATCGCCGCTGCCCGTCATCACGGGCCACGACCTGTATCCGCCCCTGTTTTACCAGGCGCCGCGGGCGCCGTTCGCGTGGCTGGCCGCCAGCCCGCGCGGTCCCCCTTCGGCTGCCTGAACACTCAGTCACGCCTTCCACGTCTTAACCGTATCCACTACGCCCCTCGGGCCAGAATGCCATGAAACGTCGTCTTTTCCTTCTCGCCGGTACGGCGGGATTGCTTACGCTTGCCGCTTGCGAACCAGCGCCGAAACCCCATTACAACGGCCTCGACTTGACGGGAGGCGATTACAAGCCCGACTTCAAGTTGAGCGGCCCCGACGGCAAGGTCTACACCCTGGCCGATTTCAAGGGCAAATATGTGATGGTCTTCTTTGGCTTCACGCAATGCCCGGACGTGTGCCCGACAGCCCTGTCGCGCGCGCTGGAAATCCGCCAGAAACTGGGCGCCGATGGCGATAAATTGCAGGTAATCTTCATCAGCATCGACCCCGAGCGCGATACGCCCGAGTTGCTGGGCGAATACATGCGCGCCTTCGACCCCAGCTTCCTCGGCTTGCGCACGGACCCGAAGAACACGGCGCAGACGGCCTTCAATTACAAGGTCTTCTACCGCAGAGTGCCGAGCGGCAGCTCGTACACGATGGATCACACGGCCATCAGCTATGTGCTCGATGCCGAGGGACGCATGCGCCTGGGCTTGAAGCACCAGTTGACGGGCGACGAGTGCGTGCAGGACATCAAGACCCTGATGAAATCGAAATACACCTTATAACTATCGCGAGGAAATAATCATGACCCATTTGAAAACCCTGCTGGCCACGGCCCTGACCGTGCTGTCCTTCTCCGCCATCGCACAAACCAGCGTGCAGATTACCGACCCGTGGGTGCGCGCCACCGTGCCGCAGCAAAAAGCCACGGGCGCCTTCATGCAGATCACGGCGCCGAAAGCCATGCGCCTGCTGGAAGTGCGTTCGCCCGTGGCCGGCGTGGCGGAAATCCATGAAATGAGCATGACGGACAATATGATGCGCATGCGCCAGGTCAAGGAAATCGCCTTGCCAGCCGGCAAAGCCGTCGAGCTGAAGCCGGGCGGCTACCACGTGATGCTGCTGGACCTGAAAGGGCAGGTGAAGGTGGGCGACAAGATCCCGCTGACCCTCGTTGTCGAAGGCGAGGACAAGCGCCGAGAAACCATCGAAGTCAATGCCGTGGCCCGTCCGCTGGGCGCCACCTCGGCGCCGATGCCTGCCATGAAGCACTGATCGCCGTCTTTCTGGCCAGAAGCCCGGTGCGCCGGGCTTTTTTGCGTCCGCCTGAAAGTTAAACGGTTGTTTGATATAATTCCGCACAATATTAAACAGCTGTTTAAATTATGGGAATGGCATGACGCAAGACAAGGGAAACGAAAGAGAAAGCGAACCGGCGCGCACGCGCATCCTGCAGGCGGCCGTCCAGCTGTTTGCCGATGAGGGCTACAAGCTCGCGTCCGTGCGCAGGATCTGCGAGGCGGCCCACGTCAACGTGGCGATGGTCAATTACTATTTTCATGGCAAGGAGGAGCTGTATCTTGCCGCTTTTGATTATGCGCGCGAGCTGGCGCAGGCCTCGGCTGCGGACGTGGCCGCCGCCAGCGCGCAGGCGCAGCTGCCGCCCGTGGAGCAGTTGCGCCTGGCCATAGAAGCGCTCGTGTCCGACATGCTGCGCTCCGGTTCCGCGTCCCTGTTCAGCCGCCTGGTGGCGCGTGAACTGATCGAGCCGACGGCCGCCATCCACAAGCTGGCCGAGCGCAATGTGCGTCCGCAGCACGCGCTGTTCACTCGCTTGATCCGTGGCGTGGTGGGTTCGGCCATGCCCGCCGACGTGGTGCAGAAATGCGTGTTCAGCGTGATTGGCCAGGTGGTGTTTTATGCCCGTTCGCGCATCGTGCATGAACTGGTGGTGCCGGAAATCACCTATGACGAGGCGGGTATCGCCGATATCGCCCGGCACATTGCCGCCTTCTCGCTGGCGGCCCTCGACGGCTTGCGCCGCCAGCATGTTGCGCAGGAGCTTGCATGAAGGCCCGCAACCTGACCCTGGTGCTGGCCGGGCTGGCCATGCTGGGCCCGTTCGCCACCGATACCTTCTTGCCGTCGTTTCCCGCAATCGGCACGCATTTCGATGTCAGCAGCGTGCTGGTGCAGCAGACCCTGAGCGTCTACCTGGCCGCCTATGCCTTCATGACCTTGTTTTATGGCACCTTGTCCGACTCGTTCGGCCGCCGTCCCGTGATTCTCGCTTCGCTGCTGCTCTTTGCCGTCGGCTCCATCGGCGCCGCGTTCGCGCCCAGCTTTGGCTGGCTGCTGTTCTTCCGCGGCATGCAAGGCGCCTCGGCGGGGGCGGGCAGGGTCATCGGCCAAGCCATCGTGCGCGACAGCTTGTCGGGCGCGGCCGCGCAAAAGATGCTGGCCAATATCATGATGGTGTTCGGCATCGCGCCGGCCATCGCGCCCATCATCGGCGGCTGGCTGCACGTGGCCTACGGCTGGCAATCGACGTTTGTGTTCACCTTTTCCGTCACGGTGCTGCTGGCGCTGGCCTGCCTGAAAGGCTTGCCGGAAAGTTTGGCAGTCGAGCAGCGCCAGCCTTTCCACCCAGGCAATATCGCGCGCAATTACTGGCTGGCCTTGCGCCACCGGGCGTTCCTGCTGCGTTCGCTGGCCGTGGCCTTCGCCTTTGGCGGCTTCGCCCTGTACATCGCGTCCGCGCCGCATTTTATTCTGGAACTGCTGCATCTGCCGGAAACGGCCTTCGGCTGGATGTTCATCCCCATGGTGGCCGGCCTGGTGGGTGGCTCGGCGCTGTCGGGCAAGCTGGCGCACAAGGTGGAAAGTGCCGTGCTGGTGCGCTGGGGCTTGCTGGCCATGGCGGCCACGGGCGCGCTCAATATTGCTTACAACCACTGGTTTGCCGCCAGCATCCCGTTCGCCGTCGTGCCCGTGATGCTGTACGCGTTCGGCATGTCGCTGGCCTTGCCGGGCATGACCATGTCGACGCTCGACATTTTCCCGCAGATGCGGGGCCTGGCCGCCTCCCTGCAAAACTTCGTGCAAATGCTGGTGTTTGCGCTGGTGTCCGGTTTTGTCGCACCGTTGCTGTTCGACAGTGCGTTCAAGCTGGCACTGGGACAGGCTTCGGCCGTGGCGCTGGCCGCGCTTTTCTGGTGGCTGGGCACGCGCCAGTACGCGGCGCACGGTGCTACCGGGGTTGTTAAAGCGGCATGAGCGGGGTTTGAAAAGGTAGGCATGCTTCCTGCTTTGTTACACTGTGACAATCAGACCCGCGCGGGTCTAAGCAGTTTTGCAACTTTACCTTTGGCTATCATGCACTTGATTAACTCCAGTTTGAACCACGCCTTGCGCGTGCCGCTGGCTGCGGAAATCCACTCGCGGCCGTTTTTGCAGCTCGACGCCCCCGAGCTGATCACCCATCTGGCCGTGTATAAAGATGACAGTGCGGCGCCGGGCGCGTCGAACATGGCGGCCCAGCACGCCACCCTGGCGGCCCTGTGCACGCATTTCGGCGTCACGCCGCCCGCTGCCGAAGCCAAGTATTTTTATTATGACTTTGGCCGCTTCCGCCTGAAATGGGAATGCCACACGGAATTTGCCACGTTTACCTTCGCCGAGCATCCTGGTGCCGCCTTGCCCTTGGAGCAGGCGTTCGAGCGCATGCCGCTGGAACAGTTGCCGCAGCAGTGGCTGGTGGGCTTGAAGGGTAAGCTGATGGTGGCGGCCCACGTGGTGCTCGAGCAGGCGACTGAACCGGCCGAGATCTTCATGCAGGGCTTGTCGCGCGTGTTCGAGGGCAATACCCTGGCCGGCAGCAAGGTGCTGCAAGGCGGCGAATTGTGGACGGATTTCACGATACAGTCCGACGGCTTCAGCCGTTTCGTCATCCGCGACGCGGGCATGCGTTCGCAGCAGTCGGGCCGCTTGGTGCAGCGCGTGCTGGAAATCGAAACCTACCGCATGATGGCCTTGCTGGGCTTGCCTTACGCCATGCAGGCGGCGCCATCGTTGAACGCCATCGAGAACGAATTGGCGACGCTGGCCGCCGCCATGGTCGATACGGACGACGCGCCGGGACTGGCCAAGAGCGACGACGGTGTCTCCGAGCAAGCCTTGCTCGACCGCATCACGCGCCTGGCGGCCCGCATTGAAAAGCTGTCGCTCGACAATAGCTACCGTTTCTCCGCTTCGAAAGCCTACATGGGCCTCGTGAAAGCGCGCATCGACGAGTTGCGCGAGGTGCGTATCGAAGGCATCCCGACGGTTGAGGAATTCATGGATCGCCGCCTGACACCGGCCATGAATACGTGCGAAGCGATGGCCAGCCGGCAGGAAGCGATGGCGCAGCGTATTGCCAACACGAATGACTTGCTGCGCACGCGCGTGGGCATCGTGCAGGAATTGCAAAACCGGCAAATCCTGCAATCGATGAACGCCCGCGCCGCGCAGCAGCTGCAACTGCAGCAGGCGGTGGAGGGCTTGTCGGTTGCCGCCATTTCCTATTACGTGATCGGCCTGTTCAGCTACACGGGCAAGGCGGCCAAGGTGATGGGCTTACCCGTGAATCCGGAAATCCTCGTCGGCGCCCTGGTGCCGTTCGTGGCAGCGGCCGTGTGGCTGGGCCTACGCCGCATGCACCACAAGCTGCACGCGAACTGAACAGGACGACGCTGCGCTGTCATTTTTGCTATCTTTCAACATTCGACCGTCAGGTGTTTTGAAAGGAAGTTGCGTGCTACCGAATGTTGGCGATGTTTACAGTGTGTTTTCGTCCGAGCTGCAGCAGTACGTGGCTTGCCAGGTCACCCGCATCAAGGATGTGTCCTCGTCCAGGCCCGTAGCTGCCGTGCTTGAGCTGGACTGGACCGGCGACGCCTTGCCCGATGCGGCGGCCGTGCAAGCCATGCGGCCGTTGCTGTGCGACTATTTCTTCTGGAATAATCGCCACGACCACTGCTATGCCACGGCGAACGTGCCGCCTGGCCATACCCTCGTTGGCAATATCGCGCCGCTGGTCGATGTGGAAGTCAACAGCTACCGCAGCGGCTGGAACGTGGGCGACAGCGTGCTGCGCCAGCGTAACTGGGAGCGCATCGATCCATTGCGGCGCCAGCGGTTCAAGGCCGCGTCGGAGGAGCGTGAAGTAACAGTCGGCGGCCACGTTTTCCGCCAGGATGCGACGAAAATCGATGACAGCGTCTTGCAGGCGCTGGGCGACATGTCCGAGCTGGAACAACTGCCTTGCCTGATGTCCATCGAGACTGCCGACGGCTCACAGGCATTGATGGAATTTATCCAGGGCAATCCCTTCATCAATGAGCTGCACTGGCAGTCATCGACGGTGCATGCGCTCGATTTCAGCGGCAGCGGCTTGAGCCGTTTGATCTTGCAGCCCGATGGCGTCAGCAGCCTGGTCTTGAACGAAGGCCTGGGCCTGCTCGCGCTGCGCGGCGCGCCGTCGCCGTCTTTGCGCATCAAGGATGGCGCCGATGGCCGCCATCTGACACTGCAGTGCACGCAGACGCTGCCGCCGTTCCACGGTCTCGGCCAGCTGGGTGGCCTGTCGCTGGTCAGCATGAAGGAAGTTGATCTGGCGCAGGTGGCGCAGCGCTTTCCCCATTTGACGGCCTTGCGCATCTGGGGCAAGCCGGGGCTGGCGTCGCAGATGGCCAGCCTGGCGCAGCTGACCCAGTTGCGGATGTTCACCGCCTATGATCTGTTCGGTTACACGGCGGAAGAGTTTCCATCAGCCACGCAATTGCCGCAGCTGTCGGCCTTGTGGCTGACCAGCTTGCCCGCCGATGTGGCCAAGGCCATCAAGGCCGGCTACAAGAGGGCGGCGGCGCTGGGACTGGACTTGTCGGTGAGCAAGGCGCGCAAGCCGGAATGGCTGGCGGACAACCTGCTCAATCCGTTCCGCGACTGGGATGGCCGCGAGCATATTTCCCCCGCGTATGCGAAAAAGGCGGCGCTGGCCTACAAGAACATGCTGGCCGTAACGCGCGGCATCGATGCCGCCATGGACGCGACGGCGGCCGCCGCCGCGCTGGAATCGATGGTCACCGCCTATGTGGATGCATTCAACAAGATCGAGCGGCGGGCCAGCATCATCGAGACGGTCGAGCGTGAGGAAATTTACATGGTGCTGGCGGAGCTGCTGGTGCAGCTGCGGCAGCAACTGGGCGGGCAGGGCGCCGCGCTCGTCGACGAGGCGGCCTTGCTGGAGCTGTTCGACCGCTTGCGCGAGTTCTAGGGCCATCGCCAAGCGATATAGAAAAAAAGTTCTAGACATTGAGTTCTAGAATCGGTATTCTGGCGGCATGTTAAAAAATACCTCCACTCCCCATCCCACGGCCGCCGAACTGGACCTGCTGCGCATCCTGTGGCAGCGCGGTCCGTCCGACGCGCGCGCCGTGTATGACGCCCTGGCCGCGGAGCGTGCCGATGCCAGTTACGCCACCGTGTTGCGCCAGTTGCAGCTGATGCATGGCAAGGGCTTGCTGAGCCGCGATGAAAGCCAGCGGCCGCAGCTGTATGCGGCCGTCGAAGCGCAGGAAAAGTTACAGACCAGCTTGCTCAAGGATTTGATCGGCAAGGTGTTTTCCGGTTCCGGCAAGGCGCTCGTGCTGACGGCGCTGCGCGAGCACGTGAGCGACGCGGAACGCCTGGAAATTGAAAAAATCCTGCGCAGCAAGGATGGCGGGGCGCCATGAACCTGGACATGGGCTTGGGCATTGAGTTGGGCAAGCTTGTCCCTGCGCTGGGCTGGGTCCTGCTGTATTTTGTCTGGCAGGGCGTGATCGTCGGCGCCGTGTCCGCCGTCCTGCTGTGGCTGCTGCGCCACGCCAGCGCGCGCTGGCGCTATGCCGTTTGCGCGCTGGCGCTGCTGTTGTGCTTATGCATTCCCACCGTCCACCTGCTCTCGCTCCTGTCCGGCACAGCGCTGCTCCAGCTGCCCGTGGCCGCGCCGCCCGCCTGGCGCGCCGCGCTGCAAGCGTGGATGCCGGCACTGGTGCTGGCCTGGAGCGCCGGCGTTGGCTTGATGAGCTTGCGCCTGTGCCTGGGCCTGGCCTGGGTCGGTAAGCTGCGCCGCCAGGCGGTGGCCGCCCCGGCCATCTGGCAGGCGCGCCTCGATGCGCTGGCGCAGCGCATGGGCTTGCACGGGCGGCCGCCGCTGAAGCTGCACGCTGGGCTGGCCAGTCCCGTCACCGTGGGCTTCTGGCGCCCCGTCGTCCTGCTGCCGGCCGCCTTGCTGAGCGGCATGCCCGTCGCCTTGCTCGAAGCGCTGCTGGCGCATGAGCTGGCGCACGTGCGGCGCTGGGATTACCTGGTCAATCTGTTGCAAAGCGTGGCCGAGGCGCTGCTGTTTTTTCACCCCGTCGTCTGGTGGCTGTCGGCGCGCATGCGGGCCGAACGGGAACAGGTGGCCGACGCCCTGGCCGCGCAAGCGCTAAAAGATCCGCAGCAGCTGGCCACGGCCCTGCATGCGCTGTCCTTGCAGACGGCCGCGCCAAACCATTCCGGTTTGCTGATGTCGGCCCGGGGCGGGGCATTGCTCACACGCATAGAACGCCTGATGGCGCCCGGCCTGGACAGCGGCAGCTGGAAGATGGCCGTGCCCGCCTTGCTGCTGGCCTGTGCCACCTTGCTGCTGCAGACGCAGGGCAAGCCCGAAGTCAGCGGCGAGATCCTTGCCGAAGCCGCCGCCGGCATGCTGGACTTGCCCGTCAGCGCGAAACACATGCTGGTGTTCGATGACGCCAGCGGCAAGGTATTGATGGCGAAAGACGCGGACGCCGTCGTGCCCATTGCCTCGATCACCAAGCTGATGACGGCCATGGTGGTGCTCGACGCAGGGCAGGATAAGGAAGAGCAAGTGCGCATCGTGCGCGCCGATGGCGACGCGTCGCTGCAGCGCCGCAGCCTGCTGGCCGATGGCGTGGCCGTGTCGCGCGGCGCGCTGTTGCAACTGGCGCTGCTGCCGTCCGAAAACCGCGCCGCCGCCGCGCTGGCGCGCACCTATCCGGGCGGTAGTGCGGCTTTTAATGACGCCTTGCAAGCGAAGATCCACAGCCTGGGCTTGCGCCGCACCACCTTGCTGGATCCCGTCGGCAGTTCGCCCGCGAATACGTCCACGGCCAGCGAGGTGGCGAAGATCGTCGCGGCTGCCGCGCGCTATCCCGAGATCGCGCGCATCACCAGCCACCCGCAAGCGAGCGTGGCCGTCAATGGCAAGCTGCGCACCTTGCACAACACCAACCCGTTGGTGGGCGGCAAAGGCTGGGACATTGTGCTGTCCAAGACGGGCAGCAGCCACGAGGCGGGCAGTTGCCTGACCATGCGCATGCGCAGCGGCGGCAAGCACGTCACCGTGGTGCTGCTGGACGCCGCCGGCGCGCAGCGGCGCTCGCTCGACGCCGGACACATCCGCGACACCCTGGCCGACAGGACCGGTCGCATGCATTGATACCCCCCCGGGCGCGCCAGTGCGGGCGCCCATCTTTTTACACTCTGGAGATGAAGATGACACTATTGGCGAAGTTGATGCTGGCTACGGTTGCGACCATGGCGGCTGGTACGGTGCAGGCGAAGACGCCGGCGACTGCGCAGGATAAACCGGTTAATTGCGACAATTGCAAGGAATGGAACGCGCCCGTCAAGCCGTTCAATGTCTTTGGCAATACCTGGTATGTGGGCACGGCAGGTCTGTCGGCCGTGCTGGTGACGAGTCCGCAGGGCCATATCCTGCTTGACGGCGCGCTGCCGCAATCGGCGCCTTTGATCGTGGCGAACATCAAGGCGCTGGGCTTTCGCATCGAGGATGTGAAATACATCCTCAATTCGCATGCCCATTGGGACCATGCGGGCGGCATTGCCGCGCTGCAGCGGGCCAGCGGCGCCACCGTGATGGCCAGCGCGGCCGCCGCCCCCGTGCTGCAAAGCGGCACCAACGGCAAGGACGATCCTCAGTACCAGGCCGATCCCGTCGTGCATGTGGCCAAGGTGCGCAAGGTCAGCCTGGTGGGCGAGGGCGATACCGTCAAGGTCGGACCGTTGTCCTTGACGGCCCATATGACGCCGGGCCACACCCCCGGCGGCACGACGTGGACGTGGACGTCGTGCGAAGGCCAGCGCTGCCTGGACGTCGTGTATGCGGACAGCCTGAACCCGTATTCCAGCGGCGATTTTACTTACACGGGCAAGGGTGGCAAGCCCGATATCTCGGCCTCGTTCGAAGCGAGCATCGCCAAGGTGGCCGCCTTGCCATGCGACATCATCATCCCCGTGCATCCGGGCACGACGGACGTGCTGGGCAAGGCAGCCAAGCGCAGCGGTCAAGATAATCCCCTGATCGACGCTGGCGCCTGCCGCGCCTATGCGGCCGAAGCGGGCGGCTTGCTGGCCAAAAAGCTGGCGAAAGAACGGGGCGTGGCGTTACCAGCCGAAGCCAAAGGCGCGGCGCACGCGCATTAAGCCTTTTACCCTGCCGCCTGCCGCTGTTTGTGCAGGCGTTTCAGGAATACCGTCATTTCCTTGACGGCTTGCAAGTCGCCTTGC
Source organism: Janthinobacterium sp. BJB401 (assembly GCF_013372745.1). Classification (NCBI taxonomy): domain Bacteria; kingdom Pseudomonadati; phylum Pseudomonadota; class Betaproteobacteria; order Burkholderiales; family Oxalobacteraceae; genus Janthinobacterium; species Janthinobacterium sp. BJB401. Next base: position 27,371 of record NZ_JABXFH010000058.1, read on the forward strand.
TGCTGGGCCACGCTCACGCCCGTGGTCCAGGCGGCTTGCGCTTCGTCCAGCCGGCCCAGCTGGTGCAAGGCCTTGCCCAGCAGTTTCCAGGCGGCGGAATAGCTGGGCTGCTGCACGGTGGCTTGCGCCAGGTGCAAGGCGGCTTGTTCGGCGTCATGGTCTTTCAGGCAGGCATCGCCCAGACCAAAGCGCAGCAGGGCGTTGTCGCGCCCCTGCGCCAGCAGTTTTTCCAGATTTTCACGCATCAAGAGCTCCGCTAATATACAAGTTTATTCTTGTATATTAGCGTTTCCGCTTGCAAGTAACAAGCTTGTGTTCAATCCCGCACCTCCACCACCAGCTTGCCGCGCGCGCTGCCATCGGTTTGCGCCGCATGCGCATCGTGCGCCGTGCACAAGGTAAAACGGCGTGGATCGAGCCGCACCTGCAGCTTGCCCGCCTCAATTAACTTGTTGGCTTCGCGCAAGATGGCGCCATGGCGCGCGTGGCCTTGGCCGCTCAACAGAGGCAGCAGGGTGAACACGCCCGAGTATGTTGCCGCGCGCGCCGTCAGCGGGCTCAGGGCGAACGTGCCCCAGCCCAGGCAACTGACGACGTGGCCGCCGTAGAGGCGTGCCGCCTGGAAGCTGGCGTCCAGGGTGGCGCCGCCCACCGTGTCGTAGACGATGTCGAAGCCAGCGCCGCCCGTGTGTTCGGCCACGTAATCGTCCACCGTGCTGGTCCGGTAATCGATGAAGCGGGCGCCCAGTGCTTCGATGGCATCGCGGCTGGCGGCGCTGCCCGTGGCATACACCGTGGCGCCAAGGGCGACGGCGAGCTGCACGGCCATGTGGCCCACGCCGCCCGCGCCGCCATGCACGAGCACGCTGTCGCCGGCCTTCACGTGGGCGCGGTCGACCAAGCCTTCCCAGGCCGTGATGAAGACGAGGGGCAGGGCGGCCGCTACACGCATGCTCAGCGCTGGCGGCACGGGCGCCAGCAGCGCGGCGTCAAAGACGCCGTACTCGGCCAGCGAGCCCTGGACGCCGGCTATGCCGCCAGCCATGCCATACACTGTTGCGCCAACGTGAAAAGTCGTCACGCCATCGCCGACGGCCGCCACCGTGCCGGCCACGTCGATGCCGAGGATGGCGGGCAGGCGGGGCCGGGCGTGCGGTGCGGCGCCGGCGGCGATTTTCGTGTCGAGCGGATTGACGCCGCTGGCGGCGATGCGCACGAGCACTTGCCCGGGGCCGGGCTGCGGCACGGGCAGGTTTTCGATGGACATGGGGGCGGCAAAGCTGGTGAGGACGAGGGCTTGCATGGGGTTCTCCTGTGGTTGATGCCCCAGTCTAGGCGGGGATCACGCAAAGAAAAACGGGGCGCGGCCCGATGCACTATTTCAGTATCGTGGATAATCATAGTCAAACAGGAGGGAATGCATGGACAGGCTGGAGGCGATGCAGGTGTTTTGTGCCGTGGTCGAGGCGGGCGGTTTCAGCAAGGCGGCGCAGCGCCTGGGCATCTCGACCTCGTCCGTGACGAACCAGGTGGCGGCGCTGGAAAAACACTTCGGCGTGCGCCTCTTGCAGCGCACCACGCGCAGCATGTCGCTGACGGCCGAAGGCCGGCAATGCCATGCCCAGGCGCGCCAGATGCTGGCCGATATGGCGGCGCTGGAGTCCAGTCTTGAACAAGCGGCCGGGAAACCCTCGGGCAGCTTGCGCGTGGATATGCCCAGCAGCATCAGCCGCAACCTCGTGGCGCCCGCCTTGCCCCGCTTTACGGCCGCCTATCCCGACATTTCCCTGCGCCTGACGGTCAGCGACCGCCTGGTCGACATGGTGGAAGAGGGCATCGACGTGATGCTGCGCATCGGCGAGCCGCAGGATTCATCGCTGGTGGCGCGCAGCCTGCTGAACATGGATTATCTGTGCTGCGCCTCGCCCGCCTTTGTTGCCCGGCATGGCCTGCCGCGCACGCCGCAGGAGCTGGACCAGTTTGCCTGCCTGCATTTCCTGTATCCGAAATCGCGCCAGGTGCGGCCGTGGCTGTTCCAGGCCAAGGAGGGAGAGGCGGGGACTGCGGCATATGCGCACACGCCGCCGGCCGCCTTGTCCTTTGACCATATCGAATCGATGATCGCCGCCGCCCAGGCCGGCTGCGGCATCGTGCAGGCGTTGTCCGTTTCCGTACAGCAGCCGCTGCGTGAGGGCAGCCTCGTGCCCGTGCTGCAACCGTTCCGCACCCGGGGGCCGGGCCTGTGGGCGCTGTTCCACCCGCGCCAGCTGCGCGCGGCCAAGGTGCAGGTGTTCGTGGAGTTTTTGGCGCAGATTATTGATGAAGGCTTTAATGAGAATTGATTATCAATTATAATGCAAGCCTATTGCATTGAATTGCCCATTGTCAGGAATCCCCATGTCCGTGTTTTTACGCCGCCCCGTGGCGCTCTTGCTGGCCGCCGCCAGCCCCTGGTCACTGGCAGTCGATGGTGCGCAGGCCGATGATGTCGTCACCGTCAAGGCCGAGCGCCAGCACTACCGCAGCCTGTCCGCCACGGGCGCCACCAAGACGGACGCATTGCTGATGGACTTGCCGCAAAGTGTGCGCGTGCTGACCGGCGACCTGCTGCGCGACGCGGGCGTGACGACCCTGGCTGGCGCCCTGGACCTGGCCAGCGGTATTGCAAAACAAAGCCCGCTGGGCGGCCTGTGGGACAGCTACGCCATGCGCGGTTTCACGGGCGATCCGAATTTCGGTTCCGACTACATGGTCAACGGTTTCAGTTCCAGCCGCGGCTACAACGGCATGCGCGACGGCGGCAATACGCAGAATGTGGAGGTGCTGAAAGGCCCCGCGTCGGCCCTGTACGGCCGGGGCGAACCGGGCGGCACGGTCAATATCACGACGAAAAAGCCGAAGTTCGCTCCTGAATACAGCGCCGATATGTCACTCGGCAGTTTCAGCACGCGCCGCGCCGCCGCAGATCTGACGGGACCGTTGAGCGACACCATTGCCTACCGCCTGAACGCCGCGCATGAAGAGGGGCACAGCTTCCGCGATACGGTGAAAGTCGAACGCAGCCTGTTTTCTCCGTCCTTCCTCTGGCTGGCGGGCGAGCACACGACCGTGTCGTATGAAATCGAAGCCGTGCGGCAGCGCGCGCCGTTCGACCGCGGCGTCGTCGCCGTGAACGGCAAGCTGGGTCTTGTCCCCGTGTCGCGCTTCCTGGGCGAGCCGGGCGACGGTTCCATGACGGTCAAGTCGCTGGGGCAGCAGCTGTTTATCCATCACGCGCTGTCCGATGACTGGACGGTGCAGGCGGGCGCTTCTTACCGCGACAGCGAATTGAGCGGTTATTCGACCGAGGCGAGCAAGCTGCTGGCCGATGGCCGCACCCTGAACCGCCAGCGCCGCCACCGCGATTTCTCGGCCACCGACGCGTCGGCACGCGTTGAAGTGCTGGGCAAGTTCAAAACGGGCGCGCTGGCGCACGAGGTGCTGGCCGGTGTCGATGCCTATCACTTCGATGACCACCGGGTGCAGCTGCGCCGCAATCCCTCTGCCGCCAACGCCTATGCCATCGACATTTTCAATCCCGTGTATGGCGGCAAGGCCGCTCCGCTGGCCCTGTCCATCGACACGCAGGAAGGACAAAGGGCGCGTGGCCTGTATGCGCAGGACCAGGTCGACCTGGGCGCGCAATGGAAGGCGCTGGTCGGCGTGCGCCACGATACGTACACGCAGGACGTGACGAACAATCGCCTGAACGTGAGCAACCGCCAGTCGCTGTCGGCCACCAGTCCGCGCGCGGGCCTCGTCTACCAGCCGTCGAAAGCGTGGTCGCTGTATGCGAGCGCGGCCAAGGGCTTCCGGCCCAACAGCGGCATCAGCATCGCCAACCAGGCTTTCCCGGCCGAGCGCAGCCGCTCGTATGAGCTGGGCGCGAAGCTGGAAACGGGCAAGCTGACGGGCACCGTGGCCGTGTACGACATCCGCAAGAACAATGTGCTGACGACCAATCCCGCCAATACGGACTTCGCCATCGCGGCGGGCGAGGTGGGCAGCCGGGGCCTGGAACTCGACGTCTCGGGCGAAGTGGCGCGCGGCTTGCGCGTCTCGGGCGCCTATGCCTACACCAACGCCACCGTCACGCGCGGCGACAATACGATCGTGACGGGCAGCCGCTTCGCCAACGTGCCGCGCCACAGCGCCAACCTGCTGGCCACGCAGCAATTCGCGCTGGGCACGGGCACGGCCAGCGTGGGCGGCGGCCTGCAATACGTGGGCGAGCGCCTGGGCGACGTGGCCGTCAGCAGCAGCTTTACCCTGCCGGCCTATACGACGGCCAAGCTGCTGGCGTCGTATTCTCCCAACGCCAAACTGCGCCTTGCCCTGAACGTGGAAAACCTGTTCAACCGCAGTTACTATGCGAGTTCGTATAGCCAGCTGTGGGTGGCGCCGGGGGCGGAGCGTGCGGTGACCTTGAATGCGCATTACAGGTTTTGATATA
>NZ_JABXFH010000059.1:0-29174 GCF_013372745.1 Janthinobacterium sp. BJB401
TTATCATGAGTTACACCTGCATATTCATGATCTCGTGATACGCAGAAACCAACTTGTTTCTCACCTGCACCGTCGCCTGGAATTCGATGCTCGACTTTTGCATCGATACCATCACGTCCGACAGGCTGACCTTTTCGTCGCCCATGGTAAAGCGCTGACCCAGTGCCGACGAGGCCTTTTGCGCGCCGCTCACGGAGTCGAGCGCGCTCTTGAAGGCATCGGCAAAATTCACCTTCGCCGCCGGCAGCTCGGTCTGGATCGCCGGTATTTTCGCCTCCGGCCGCGTGGCCGCCGACTTCAGTTGCGCGATCATCGCCTCGATCCTGCTGCTATCGATACCGCCTGTTTTCACTTTGCCTCCCGATTCTGGTCTGCTTCATATCTGTTCCATGCCTGTTGCACCCAGAGAACAAAACCCTGGCTTGCAAGGCAACGACGGGTACAATAACTTCCGTCACATGTTGCCAGGGTTCCACAATACCAGCGTCAACGCCAGCCGCTCGGCCGAGCAGGCGGCAAAAGCGCCTTCTATTTGGACGATTGAAGCGCGTGACAGTGGCGGATAATTCTGCATATCGCCCCTCCTCCCGAGGAAGCGGCCCCCGCTCATTACCAAACATACGCGCCCTGGAAGGCAATCATGGCTGTAGCCGAAGAAATCGATGTGAACCGCATACCCCCGGAACCGGCGCCTGCCCGCTCGCCCGTGGAGTCCGTGCAAGCCTTCGCCAAGACGCCGATGGGCAAGAATTTCCTGCGCGGCCTGGGCGTGGCGGCACTGGTCGCCATCGGCGTGGCCCTGTACATGTGGAACCAGCCGCCCGAATACAAAGTCCTGTTCTCGAACTACACGGACCGCGACGGCGGCGCCATCACCGCCTCGCTGGACCAGCTGGGCATCAAGCACAAGTTTTCCGAAGGCGGCGGCGCCATTCTCGTGCCATCCGAACAAGTCCACGACGCGCGCCTGAAACTGGCCGCGCAAGGCTTGCCGAAGGGCGGCAACGTGGGCTTCGAGCTGATGGAAAACCAGAAGCTGGGCGTGTCGCAGTTCCTGGAGCAGGTCAATTTCCAGCGCGCACTCGAAGGCGAACTGGCCAAATCGATCGAATCGGTGTCCGCCGTCGACACGGCGCGTGTCCACCTGGCGCTGCCCAAACCATCCGTCTTCGTGCGCGAACAGCAAAAACCGACGGCGTCCGTGCTGCTGAACCTGCATCCTGGCCGCGGCCTCGATCAGTTGCAGGTGAGCGCCATCGTGCACCTGGTGGCGTCCAGCGTGCCGGAATTGCTGCCGATCAATGTCACCGTGGTCGACCAGGCCGGCACCCTGCTGTCGAACCAGGAAAAGGACAAGGACCGTGCCAACGGCATCAAGAGCCTGGACCCGAACCAATTAAAGTACGTGCAGCAATTGCAGCAAAGCGTGATCAAGCAGGTCGAATCGATCCTGCTGCCCATCGTAGGCGAAGGCAATGTGCGCGCCGAAGCGACGGCCGATGTCGATTTTTCGCAAAGCGAGCAGGCGGCTGAAACCTACAAGCCGAACTCGCCGCCGGAAGCGTCCACCATCCGCAGCCAGCAAACGAGCGAATCGACGGGCGCCGGCAATGCCAACCCATCCGGCGTGCCGGGCGCGCTGTCGAACCAGCCGCCAGGCGTGGCGACGGCGCCGTTGACGGCCGAAGCGCCTGGCGCACCGGGCGGCGCGCCGACGGCGCCGACACAGAAGGAATCGACAACGAATTATGAAGTCGACAAGACCGTGCGCTATGAGCAGAAATCGATGGGCGGCCTGCGCCGCCTGTCGGTGGCCGTCGTCGTCAACTATCGCCGCAGCTTCGACAAGGATGGCAAGGTCACGGTCAAGCCGATTTCCCCTGCCGAAATGGTCCAGATCAATAATCTGGTCAAGGAAGCGATGGGCTACAACAAGGAGCGCGGCGACAGCTTCAGCGTGGCCAACTCGCCCTTCGACGGCATCGACCGCGCGCCGGAAGGCAAGCTGGAGTGGTGGCGCGACCCGGCCAACTTGCCGCTGGCCAAGGAACTGGCGAAATTCCTCATCACGGCCCTGATCCTGCTGTATATCTTCATCAAGATCGTGCGCCCGATGCTGCGCCCCGTGATGCGCAAGATCGACGATTTCGGCGCCCCGCCGCCCGTCATCGAACCGGAACTGGCCAAGACGGACGAAGAAAACGAAGTCCTGCTCAGCGAAGCGGAGCTGGAAGAGCTGGAAGAAGATACGGCGCGCGGTTATCGCGAAAACCTGGCGATGGCCAGAAAACTGGCGCAGGAAGACCCGCGCGTGGTGGCCAACGTAATCAAAGCATGGATAGGCAATAATGACTGAGACAACGGGACTGCAAAAAGCATCGATCCTGATGCTGGCACTGGGCGAGAGCGAAGCGGCCGAGGTCATGAAATTCCTCGGGCCGCGCGAAGTGCTGAAACTGGGCGCCGCCATGGCCACCATGAAGGGCATCGCGCACGAGCAGGTGGTCGAGGTGCTCGGCGACTTCCGCGCGCAGACGGAACTCAATTCCACCGTCGGCCTCGATTCGGACGAATACATCCGGCAAGTGCTCACCAAGGCGCTGGGCGACGACAAGGCGTCCGTGCTGCTGTCGCGCATCCTGGGCGGCAAGGATGCGTCCGGCATCGAATCGCTGAAGTGGATGGATTCGCAATCCGTGTCCGAGCTGATCCGCAACGAACACCCGCAGATCATCGCCACCATCCTCGTCCATCTGGAGCGCGACCAGGCCTGCGAAATCCTCGGCCACTTCACGGACCGCCTGCGCAACGACGTGGTCTTGCGCATCGCCACCCTGGACGGCGTGCAGCCGGCCGCCTTGCGCGAACTCAACGACGTGCTGACGAAACTGCTGTCGGGTAACGAAAACATCAAGAAATCGTCGCTGGGCGGCGTGCGCGCCGCGGCCGAGATCCTGAACTTCATGAGCGGCGAGCAAGAAGGCTCGGTCATGGACAATATCAAGAACTACGACAATGACATGGCGCAAAAGATCATGGACGAAATGTTCGTGTTCGACAACGTGATCGATATCGACGACCGCGGCATCCAGCTGCTGCTGCGCGAAGTGCAGTCGGAAATGCTGATCATCGCCCTGAAAGGCGCCTCGCAAGAGCTGCGCGACAAGATCTTCAAGAACATGTCGCAGCGCGCCGGCGAGATGATGCGCGAAGACCTGGAATCGAAAGGCCCCGTGCGCCTGTCGGAAGTGGAATCGCAGCAGAAACAGATCCTGCAGATCGTGCGCCGCCTGGCGGACGAGGGGCAGATTGTCCTAGGCGGAAAAGGCGAGGATTCGTTTGTCTAACTTGATTCCCAAAGAGCAGCAAACCGCCTACCAGCGCTGGGAAATGACCTCGTTTGGCGACGAGCGTCCCAGCGTGGTGGCGGCGCGCAAGCTGCTGGAACCGGATCCCGAACCGGAATTCGATCCATTTGCCGAGCTGCACGAGGAAGAGCCGGCCCCGCCGCTCGAATATCCGACGCAGGAAGAGCTCGACGCCATCCGCGAAGAAGCGCGCGCCACGGCCTTCGACGAAGGCCGCGCGGCCGGCTATGCGGAAGGCCACGCGGCCGGGCATGCCGACGGCCATGCCGAGTCGTATGCGCAAGGCAAGGCGGCGTCCGCCGTGGAACTGGCGCATCTGCAAACCATCGCCGTCGACTTCGGCACGGCCGTGCAGCAGGCCGACGAGCTGATCGCCAACGACGTGATGGAACTGGCCCTGCAACTGGCCAAGGGCATGCTCAAGACGGCCTTGCCCGTGCGCCCCGAATTGATGCTGCCGATGGTGCGCGAAGCCATCGAATACTTGCCCGTGCTGCAACAACCGGCCTTGCTGATGCTCAACCCGGAAGACGCGCAAGTGGTGCGCGACGGCATCGGCGATGAGCTCGACAAAGGTGGCTGGCGCGTCATCGAAGACCCCAGCGTGGAACGCGGCGGTTGCAAGATCGACACGGCCAGCAACCAAATCGACGCGCAGACGTCCACCCGCTGGCACCGCCTGACGCACGCGCTGGGCAAAGACCTGGACTGGCTGGCGCCGTGAGCGAGCCCGTCAAAGGCCCGACTGCCCATGCGGCGCGCTGGCGCGCCTACCTGAGCGACTGTACGGCCGTGGTCGGATTTGTCGAACCGATGCAGATTTCAGGCCGCGTCACGCGTGTGGCCGGCCTGGTGATGGAAGCGGTGGGCCTGCGCCTGGCCGTCGGCGCCGCCTGCACCGTGCCGCTGCCCAATGGCGGCCGGGTCGAAGCGGAAGTGGTGGGATTTGAAGGCGAGCGTCTGTTTTTGATGCCGCAAAGCGACGTCGAGGGCATCGTGCCCGGCACGCGCGTGTTTTCCGTCGAACCGGCCATTCCCCGCCCCGGCAGCGTGGCGCACCCGCGCCGCCGCCCCAGCGACCGCGCACGCCACCTGCCCGTGGGGCCGCAACTGCTGGGCCGCGTGCTCGACGGTGCAGGCCGCCCGCTCGACCAGCTCGGTCCGCTGCACACGACCGATAGCGCCCCCATCAACGTGCGCCCCGCCAATCCGCTGGGCCGCGCCCCCATCGTCGACACGCTCGACGTGGGCGTGCGCTCGATCAACGCCATGCTGACCGTGGGCCGTGGCCAGCGCATGGGCCTGTTCGCCGGGTCCGGCGTCGGTAAAAGCGTGCTGCTGGGCATGATGGCCCGCTACACGGAAGCGGACGTGATCGTCGTCGGCCTGATCGGCGAACGGGGACGCGAAGTAAAAGAATTCATCGAACAAATCCTCGGCCCCGAAGGCCTGGCCCGTTCCGTTGTCGTCGCCGCGCCGGCCGACACGCCGCCGCTGATGCGCCTGCAAGGGGCCGCGTATGCGACGGCGATTGCCGAACACTTCCGCGACCAGGGGCAAAACGTGCTGCTGATCATGGATTCGCTGACCCGCTACGCCATGGCGCAGCGCGAAATCGCCCTGGCCATCGGCGAGCCACCGGCCACCAAGGGCTATCCGCCGTCCGTCTTCGCCAAGCTGCCCGTGCTGGTGGAGCGGGCCGGCAATGGCGAGGAAGGCGGCGGCTCGATCACGGCCTTCTACACCGTGCTGACCGAGGGCGACGACCAGCAGGATCCGATCGCCGACTCGGCGCGCGCGATTCTCGACGGCCACATCGTGCTGAACCGCCGCCTGGCCGAAGCGGGACACTATCCGGCCATCGACATCGAGCAATCGATTTCGCGCGCTGCCCACTCGATCACCACGCACGAACACCAGCAGCAGGCGCGCAAGCTGAAACAGCTGTATTCGCGCTATGAACGCAGCCGCGACCTGATCAGCGTGGGCGCCTACAGCGCCGGCACCGACCCCGTGCTGGACCAGGCGATTGCCCTGCATGAAAAGATCGAGGCGTTTTTACAACAGCAAATCACGGAGCGGGTCAGCATGGACGAGAGCTTGGGGCAACTTACCGCTCTATTCGACTGATTAGGGCTTGCATAGCGGGAATATAATCAGCCATGGCCTCTCCTTCCCAACTTGCAACCCTGATCGACCTTGCCCAGCGCGAAACGGATGACTGCGCCAAGCGCCTGGGCGCGGCCCTGAAAGCGCTCGACGATTGCCGCCAGAAACTCGACATGCTGTCCGGCTACCGCGACGATTACGCCAAGCGTTTCGAGGCAAGCATGAGCAGCGGCATCACGCCCATGGCTTACCGCAACTTCCAGGCCTTCATGGTCAAGCTCGACAGCGCCATCCTGGGCCAGCAGCAAGTGGTCGAGCATGCGCAGGCGCGCAGCGACAATGAAAAGATGCGCTGGCAGCTGGCCGAACGCAAGCGCATGTCCTACACCACCCTGAACAACCGGGCGCAGGAACAGGCGCTGAAGCTGGAAAACAAGCGCGACCAGAAAGCAATGGATGAGCACGCGGCGCGACAAGCCTATTACAAACGCTAAGCAACACTGAGGCAGCATCATGCAAACCCAGCCAACACCGATTTCCCAGATTATCTCGCCGAACGCCACGCCGGGCGCCGCCAACCGCAACCAGTCGTCCACCAGCGGCACGGCGGGCGACTTCCAGCGCACCCTGAACCGCCAGATCGAGCAACGCCAGGCCAGCCGCAATATGGCGCAAGCGCAAATACAAACGCCGGCGCCGGCGCCGGCAGCTCGTCCCGCCAGCCCTGCCGCCACGCAGGCACCCGCCCAGGCGCCAGCGAACGAAGCGAAAGCGGCGCAAGCAGGCACCGAACAGGCGGCCAGCAGCGAACAGCCGCCCGCGCAATCAAGCGAGGCAGCGACACCCGCCACCGCCGACAGCGCCCCGGCCGAAGCCAGCGTGCCCGCCGCCCCCGCCGCGACAGTCACGCCGCCAGCCGATCCGGCCGCCGAAATGCTGGCCCTGGTAGGCAGCATCCAGCTGGCCATCCAGCCACCGGCAGCAGCCGCCAAGGCCGTACCGGAACTGCCGGCGCGCGCCAGCATCAAGGCAGAAGGCAAGAACCCGGCGACAGGCCCCCTGCTGGCAGCCGGCCAGGGCAGCGGCAAGGCTGCCGCCACCGTCGCCGCGCAAGCGGACAGCGGCGACTTTGCCGACAGCCTGGGCCAGGCCCAGGGCAAGGCGGCCGCCACACCAGGCGCCAGCGTGCCGGCAGGCAAGGCCGAACCTGGCAAGCTGGCCATCGACGCGCAACTGGCAGCCACCGCCAAGGCGGGCGCTGCCGTGGCCGAACCGGTCCTCAAGGAAACTCCTGCCGACCTGAGCCGCCTGGCGGCCCAGTTGCAGCCGGGCGCACTGCAGCAGGCCGCGGCGGCCGTGGCCGTGCCGGCCGACAAGCTGACGGGCCGGGTCGGCACGCCGGCCTGGGACCAGCAACTGGGGCAGAAAGTCGTGTGGATGGCCGCTGGCGGCGACCAGAGCGCCACCCTGACCCTGAATCCGCCCGACCTGGGCCCCGTGCAAGTGGTACTGACGGTTACCAATGACCAGGCCGATGCCGCCTTCATGTCGGCCCAGCCGGAAGTGCGCCAGGCGCTGGAAGCGGCCATGCCGCGCCTGCGCGAAATGATGAGCGAAGCGGGCATCGCCTTTGGCAGCGCCACCGTCTCGGCCGGCACGCCGGAACAGCAGGACCAGGGTAACCGGGAAGCATCTGGCGGACGCCGTGGCAATGGCCAGGGTGGCGGCGCATCGGGTGGCGAGATCGCCATCGCGCCGGCGACAGGCGGACGCAGCCGGCCCAGCCTGAGTGCCGTGGATACCTTTGCCTGAGGTCAATTCGTCATCCGCAAGCCACTGGCGCGCCCCACGGCATAACTTTTCGTCTAAAAACAGCGAGTTGAGGGCGCTTCCGCCCTCTTTTCACTGCATCCTTCTGCGCAGAATTTGCCGATAATGACATAATGGCGTCGTGATCCACTTCCATGCACTCGAGTACCATTGAAAGCAAATCCAAAAATGAAAGCAGATCCGAAAGCAGATGCAGGCCTGGCTCCCGCCGGGGCCTCGAAAAAGAAGCTTCTGATCATCGTGCTGGCCTCGGTGCTGGTGGCTGGCGGTATCGGTGGCGGTGCCGCCTGGTACTTCCTGCATGGCAAGGCCGATAAAGAAGAATCGGCACCGAGCAAGAAAAAACATGCCGCTTCCAAGGCAGGTCCGCCCGTCTTCGTGCCCATCGATGCCTTCACCGTCAATTTGCAGCCGGAAAATGGCGAGCAATACCTGCAAATCGCGTTCACCTTGCAGGCCAGCAGCCCGGAAGAAATGGACTTGATCAAGATCAACATGCCGAAAGTGCGCAGCCGCTTGTTGCTGCTGCTGTCCGGCAAGAAGGCGTCCGAACTCAATACCGTGGAAGGCAAGCAGCAACTGGCGGCCGAAATCATCAATCAGGTGAACCAGCCGTTCGAGGACAAAGGGCCGGAGCAGGACGTGACGGACGTATTATTTACCGCATTCATCATTCAATAAGCAGCCATGGCCGATAATTTCCTCTCCCAGGAAGAAGTCGACGCCCTACTCAAGGGCGTCAACGGAGACCAGGACGACGCGCAGGCGCCGGAAGATGTCACGGGAGTTCGTACCTACAACCTGGCAACCCAGGAGCGCATCGTGCGCGGCCGGATGCCAACGTTGGAAATTATCAACGAGCGTTTCGCCCGGCTGCTGCGCGTGGGCCTGTTCAACTTCCTGCGCCGCAGCGCCGAAGTGTCGGTCGGTTCCGTGCGCGTGTCGAAATACAGCGAGTTCATCCGTAACCTGGTGGTGCCGACCAACCTGAACCTGGTGCACATGAAGCCGTTGCGCGGCACGGCCCTGATGGTCTTCGATCCGGGCCTCGTGTTCCTGCTGGTCGACAACCTGTTCGGCGGCGACGGGCGCTTCCATACGCGCGTCGAAGGGCGCGACTTTACGCAGACGGAGCAGCGCATCATCCTGCGCATCCTCGACATCGTCTTCGAAGCCTATACCAAGTCGTGGGAGCCGGTCTTCCCCGTCGAGTTCGAATATATCCGTTCAGAAATGAACACGCAGTTCGCCAACATCGCCACGCCGAACGAGGTGGTGGTGGCGTCCACGTTTACGGTGGAACTGGGCTCCGTTTCCGGACAAATCCACTTCTGCATGCCGTATTCGATGATCGAGCCGATCCGCGATTCGCTGACCTCGAGCCTGCAGGGCGAGGCGCTGGAAGTGGACAAGCGCTGGATCCGTTTGATGACGCAGCAGATCCAGATCGCCGAAGTCGAGCTGGTGGCTTCGCTGGGCACGGCGCGCGTGTCGTTCGATGAAATCCTGAACATGAAGGTGGGCGACATCATCCCGCTGAATATTCCCGAACTGATCGCCGCCACCGTCGACGGCGTGCCCGTGATGGATTGCACGTATGGCGTGTTGAACGGACAATATGCCTTAAAGGTTGAAAAGTTGTTGGCCAATGCCGATAACATGAACAATCACTAATAAATACCCGGGTCGCGTTGCGGTCCGTATCTGTACAACAGGAGAAACACATGTCTGACAACCAAGACGACCAAAGCGCGGAAGACGATTGGGGCGCGGCCATTGCCGAGCAGGCCAAGGCGGAAGCCGAAGCGCTGCAGAACCAGGCCGCCAATACGGCCAGCGCGGCCAGCGCCGCCGTGTTCAAGGACTTTTCCAAGCAGGCGTCGAAGTCGGAAACGCACAACGATATCGATTTCATCCTCGATATTCCGGTGCAGCTGACGGTCGAACTGGGCCGCACCAAGATCGCCATCAAGAACCTGCTGCAACTGGCACAGGGTTCCGTGGTCGAGCTCGACGGCCTGGCCGGCGAACCGATGGACGTGCTGGTGAACGGCTGCCTGATCGCCCAGGGCGAAGTGGTGGTGGTGAATGACAAGTTCGGCATCCGCCTGACCGACATCATCACGCCTTCCGAACGCATCCGAAAATTGAATAAATGAAGCCTGGCCTGTTGATTTCCACCATGCTGCCGCTGATGGCGGCATGCAGCATTGCCCTGGCTGAAGCGCCAGCCGCGTCCGCACCACCGGCGGCCAGCGCCGCCAGCGCTTCCGTCGCGCTGGCCAGCGAGACGCCGCCTGCCGCAGCGGCGCCAGCAGCCTCACCTGCCACTACAGCTGCTGCCTCGCCTGCCGCCGCCCTGCCCGCCATGCCGCCGGGCGCACCGATGACGATGGCGCCGACCAGCTCGGCCGGCAGCTTGCTGCAAACCATCTTCGCACTCGTGTTCGTGCTGGCCCTCTTGATCGGCCTGGCCTGGTTCATGAAACGCTATGGCCCCAAGGTCATGGGCGGCAACAACAAGATGCGCGTCGTCAGCTCGCTCAACCTGGGCGGACGCGAACGCATCGTCCTCGTCGAAGTGGCCGACCAGTGGATCGTCGTCGGCGCCTCGCCCGGCAGGATCAACGCGCTGGCCACCATGCCGCGCCAGGAAGGCGATCTGCCGCAACTGGCCACGGCGCAAAACGGCCCCGCGGCCGCCAATTTTTCCGAGTGGCTGAAACAGACCATCGAAAAACGCAATGGGAAATAAGCAGCAGATGGCGTGGTCCACCTTGAAGACTCCTTTGACCTGGCTGCTGGCGGCCGCCGCCCTGGCCTTGCCGCTGTGGGCCATGGCCCAGCCGGGCATCCCGGCCTTCAACAGCACGCCGGCCCCAGGCGGGGGACAGAACTACTCGTTGCCGGTGCAGACGCTCATCCTGATGACGTCGCTCACCTTTTTGCCGGCGGCCTTGCTGATGATGACCTGCTTTACGCGCATCATCATCGTGCTGTCCCTGCTGCGCCAGGCCATCGGCACGCAATCGGCGCCGCCGAACCAGGTGCTGGTGGGCCTGGCCCTGTTCCTGACCCTGTTCGTCATGGGCCCCGTGTTCGACAAGATTTATACGGATGCCTACCAGCCCTATCAGGAAAACAAGATCACCATGCAGCAGGCGATGGACAAGGGCGTCGATCCCCTGAAAACCTTCATGCTCAAGCAGACGCGCCAGGCCGACCTGGCCCTGTTCGCCAAAATGTCGCGCTCGCCGGCCCTGCAGGGTCCCGAAGACGTGCCGCTGCGCATCCTCGTGCCCGCCTTCGTCACCAGCGAACTGAAGACGGCATTCCAGATCGGCTTTGCCATCTTCATCCCGTTTTTGATCATCGACATGGTGGTCGCCAGCGTGCTGATGTCGATGGGTATGATGATGATGTCGCCCGCGACGATCTCGCTGCCGTTCAAGCTGATGCTGTTCGTGCTGGTCGATGGCTGGCAGTTGCTGCTGGGCTCGCTGTCACAGAGTTTTTACTAGGGGAAGTACGATGACACCCGAAAGCGTCATGACCCTGGGCCGCCATGCGATGGAAATCACGCTGATGGTGGCCGCGCCCATGCTGCTCGTCGCCCTCATCATCGGCTTGATCGTGAGTATTTTCCAGGCGGCCACGCAGATCAACGAGGCAACCCTGTCCTTCATCCCGAAGCTGGTCGGCATTTTCGTCGCCCTCGTCGTGGCCGGCCCGTGGATGCTGTCCGTCATGCTCGACTACATGCGCCAGGTGTTTACGGGCATCCCGAACCTGGTGGGCTAGTGCAGCAAACGTTGCCATGCTGACCCTGTCCAGCATCGAACTGAACACGTGGATCGCAGCGCTGCTGTGGCCGCTTAGCCGCATCCTCGGCCTGATCGCGGCCGCCCCCCTGTTCGGCAACGCATCCGTGCCGGCCACCGTCAAGGTGACCCTGGGCGCGCTGCTGGCCATGATCATCGCCCCCACGGTGCCGGCCTTGCCTGCCGTCAATCCGATGTCCTTGCCAGGCTTGTTGATCCTCACGCAGGAGATGCTGGTGGGCCTGGCCATGGGCTTTTCCATCCGCATCGTGTTTTCCGCCATCGAAATGGCCGGCGAGATCAGCAGTCTCACCATGGGCCTGGGCTTCGCCTCGTTCTTCGACCCGCAAACCAAGGGCCGCTCTTCCGCCATCAGCCAGTTCCTCGTCATGCTGGCCACCCTGATGTTTTTGACCGTCAACGGCCACCTGGTCTTGCTGGCGGCGCTGGCGGAAAGCTTTGTCAGCCTGCCGATCTCGTCGAGTCCCATCAGCGGCGGCGGTTTCCAGCAATTGGCGGCCTGGGGCGGAGAAATCTTCCGTTCCGGCCTGCAAATTTCGCTGCCCATCATCGCCGCCCTGCTGCTGACCAACGTGGCGCTGGGCATCCTGACGCGGGCCGCGCCGCAGCTGAACATTTTCGGTATCGGTTTTCCCGTCACCCTGGGCGTGGGCTTGCTGGTGATCAGCATGGTCCTGCCCTACCTGGCCACACCGTTCCAGAACATGTTCCTGCGCGGCATAGAAACGGCGCGTCTGCTGCCGCGCGGCTTTGCCACGCGCGACCGGCCACCGCCGCCCGCGCCGCCGAATCCCTTGCGCCCGGCACTGCCTGCGCCGGCGCCGCTGCCGCCCGCGCCCTGATCCGGGCTACCAGCCCAGCGCGTGGCGCAGCAGCAGCGCCGACAGCACGAACATCGTGATACCAATCAAGCCATCGAGCACTTGCCAGGCCCGGGGCCGCGCAAACCACGGCGCCAGCCAGCGCGCGCCAAATCCCAGCGAGGCAAACCACAGCAGGCTGGCCGCGCTGGCGCCGGCGATAAACCAGCCGCGCAGCACGCCCGGCTGCTGGGCACCGATACTTCCCACCAGCAATACCGTATCCAGATACACATGCGGGTTGAGCAAGGTAAACGCCGCCGCCTGGGCCAGGATGGCAGCCAGGCCCAGTTGCGCCCCGCCTTCGGCCGCGCGCAACTGCTGCGGCCGGCGCGCGCGCCGCAGGGCTTGCCAACCGTAGACGGCCAGGAAGGCGGCGCCGCCCAGCGCCAGCGCGCTGGCCAGCAGGGGACGCTGCCCCAGCGCACTGGCCATGCCCAGGACGCCGGCGGCAATCAGCGCCGCGTCGGCCAAGGCGCAAAACAGCACGATGGCGCCCACGTGTTCGCGACGCAAGCCTTGCCGCAAGACAAAGGCATTTTGCGAGCCGATGGCAACGATGAGTCCCAGGCCCAGGGTCAAGCCCTGGAGAAAGACGGAAAAAACGAGTGGTGTGGTGGCGGTCAAGAGTGTCATGCGGCGATCTTGCCAGCCGCACGTAATGAAGGCAAACTACCTTTTCTACAGCCAATTAAGAAAAACTTCATTCATGCTCGATTATGCCGCCCTCGCCGCCCTGGCCGCCGTCATCCGCGAAGGCAGTTTCGAGCGCGCGGCGCGCGCCTTGCACGTGACGCCATCGGCGATTTCCCAGCGCATCCGCCTGCTGGAAGAGCGCGTCGGCTGCGCCTTGGTGATACGCGACCAGCCCTGCCGCGCCACGGAGACGGGCCGGCGCCTATGCCAGCACGTGGACCAGGTGCAGTTGCTGGAACAGGATTTGCAGGGTACCTTGCCGGCGCTGGCGGCGCAGGGGCCGTCGCGCGCCAGCGTGCCCATCGCCGTGAACGCCGACAGCCTGGCCACCTGGCTGGCGCCCGCCATCGCCGCCTTCGCGGCCGCACACCCGGTGCTGCTGCAAGTGGCCGTCGACGACCAGGACCATACGGCAGAGTGGCTGCGCAGCGGCGCCGTGCTGGCGGCCGTCAGCGCCACGGCCCGCCCCGCATCGGGCTGCAACAGCCGGCCGCTGGGCGCCATGCGTTACCTGGCGGCCGCCAGTCCCGCCTTCATGCAGCGGCATTTTGCCCACGGCGTGGGCGCCGCCAGCCTGGCACTGGCGCCCAGCCTCGTCTTCAATACCAAGGACGAGCTGCAATCGCGCTGGGTGCGGCGCCTGTGCCACCGGCACGTGGAATTGCCGCGCCACACCCTGCCCTCGTCGCACGCCTTCGTCACGGCCGCCCTGGCCGGCATGGGCTGGGGCTTGCATCCGCAGGCGCTGATCCAGGCCTGTCTCGACAATGGCACCCTGGTGGAACTGTTGCCGGACTCGCCCCTGGACGTGCCCCTGCACTGGCACACGGCGCGCGCCGCGTCCAGCCTGCTCGACGGCTTGAGCGGCGCCATCCTGTCCGCCGCCCGCACGGGCCTGCTGCCGCCCCGATAGCCAGCCTCAGGGCTGGTCGCTGCCGAATGCAAGGCGCAGCGCCGTCCAGGCTTGCACGGTGGCGGCCATCGCGCGGACGAAAAAAAGCCGGGGCGGGAGATGTGCTCCCTGCCCCGGCTTGCCGCTCATCCGATGCGGCTCGCCTACCTGATGTAATTGAACAGCGACAGTCCCGAGATGGACGTGAAGGACTTCTGCGCCGCCTGCAGGGTGATCTGCTGCTGGCTGAACAGGGAAATCGCCTTCACCATGTCCAGGTCCTGCAAGCCGGACAGGGTGCTCGCATATTGCAGGTCGAGGTCGTCGCCGGCGCTGTCGAGCGTGTCGAGTTCCTTCAGGCGCGAACCGACTTCCGCGCGCACCGACAGCACGTTGTCGTAGGCCGTGTCGAGAATATCGTGCGCCGTGTTCAGGCTGGCCGTCAGGCGCGCCTGCCCTGCGTCGCCCGAGGCCGGTTCGCCCAGCGCACCGATCAGGTTGGTAATCGTGGTAAAGATCGATTCCTTGCCGCTGGGTTCCAAGGTGAACTTGTCCAGGTCGGCCGGCTTGCCCGCGACATTGACTTGCTGGCCGTCAAAATTGATGGCGTCGCCCGATTTATAGGCCACCGGCACGGCGGGATTCGGGATGGTCTGGCCCAGGGTCACGTCCGTCACGGTATAGGTCGTCTTGGCATCCGTGCCCGTGCCCGTCACCTGGAAGTCGATCGTGTACTTGTGTCCCGTCAGCTTGGTGGGATCGGTGACGGTGCCGCCGGAAATGATGCCGGCCCCGCCGCGCGCGAAGTTGCCCGGATCGGCCGCCGTGGTGAACTTGCCGTTGCCCGTCAAATTATTCTCGAACACGGCCGCGCCCGAGTCGCTGGTGGCCAGGTAGCGGGCCGAGCCCACTTGCAGCTCGCGCTGGCCCTGGTCGCCCACGTAGGTGGCGCCGCCCGGCGTCTGGCTGAACGGTTGCGTCGTCGATTTGTAGCCGGAAAACAGATAGCCGCCCGCGTTGTCGGACGTGTTGGCGATGCCCATCAGATCGGTCAGGCGGCCCTTCAGCTCCGTGGCCAGGCTCTGGCGGTCGATATCCTTCAAGGCCGGATTACCGGCCTTCAACACCAGATCCTGCACGTCGGCGATCAGCGAGGTGGTGCTGGCCAGGGCCAGCTCTTCCTGCGAGAGGAAGTTTTTGGCGTTCGAGCGGTTCGTCACGAATTGCGTATTGATCGATTGCGATTGCGTCACTTCCAGCGCGCGTGCCGAGGCGATCGGGTCATCGGCCGGCGTCAGGTTGCGGCGATTCGCCGACAGCTGCATCTGGGTGCGGTTCAACGCGCCCTGCAGATTGTTCAGCTGCGTGCTGCCCGCGTCATAGATCATTTTGGTACTGATGCGCATGATGCTGCCCTTCCTGATGGCGGCGGGGCGCTATGCGCCGCCGCCTGAATAATTAACGTCCGAGGCCGATGACCACGTCGAACAGGGTGCTGGCGATCTGCATGACCTTGCCGCAAGCCTGGTAGGCTTGCTGGTAGCGCAACAGGTTGGCCGCCTCTTCATCGAGGTTGACGCCGGAGACGGCCTGCTGCTGCGTGCTGGTTTGTTGCAATAGCGCAAGACTGGCCAGGCCGCTGACTTGCACTTCGCGCGTCTTGTTGCCGACATAGCTGACGGTTTCCGCGTACGAACCCTGGAACGTGGCCTTGCCGCCATCGAGAATGTTTTTCGTCTGCAAGCCTGCCAGCAAGGCGGCATTGCGGCTGTCGCCCACGCCGCCCGAGTTCGGAGCGATGGTAAATTTGTCGCCTTGGGCGGGCGCGCCCGTCATGTTGAAGTTGATGCCGCCAAAACTGAAGCTGTCGCCTTCCGTGTACGGGATGTTCGCCGTGCCGGCCGGATACGTGGTGGTCGCGCCGTTCAAGCCTTTCACCGTCACGGCCTGGCCTGCGGGGAAACCCGACAGCGAGGTGGTCGCCTTGTCGTACGTCAAGGTGACGGTACTCGTCAAGGCATTGCCCGGCGTTAAATACGCCTTGTCCACGCTACCCAGGCCGAGCTTGCCGCTGCCCGTGTTGCTGACGGGCGCGCCCGTGGCGATCGGCGCGCCGGCGGCCAGCTTGTTGCGGTCGGTAATCGCCACGGCCAGATCGGAAGCGCCGTGCGCGGTCGGCCTGACCATGAAGTTGTCGCCTTCGGCGGCCGCGCCCGTGATCGAGAAATCCACGCCGTCGATGGTTTGCGGCACGGTTTGCGGATACGGGTTGATGGTTGTTTTCGCGCCGTCGCTCTGGCGCGTCACCACGTAATTGGCGCCGTCATACTTGACGGCATAGTCGCTGGCCGTCAGCTTGGTCGGATCGCTGACCTTGGCCGACACCACGGTCGTGCTGGTCGCGTTGTTGCGGTAGTCGGCACCGATGACGGGATCGGGCAACTTGAAGAAGTCGGCCCCCATCTCGCCATTCAAGTCCTGGCCCAGCTTGTGCTGTTCATTGAAGGTGGAAGCCAGTGCGATGGCGACCTTGCCCAGCGAATTCTGGATACGGTCCAGGCTGCCGCTGCGAAATTCCAGCAAGCCGCCCAGCGAGCCGCCGCTGAGGGAGCTTTCCGACAACTTGGTGACGCTCGTGCCCGTCACATAGCCCACATCCAGGCGGCTCGGATCCGTCGGCGACGGCGTGGTGGCCAGTTCAAAATTCTTTTCGCCCACCACCAGCGGCTGGCCCGAGCCGATCGAGACGGTAATCGAGTTGCCGGCGCCCGGCTGAACCGTTGCCTTGACGTATTTGTTCAGCTCCGTGATCAGCTGGTCGCGCTGGTCCAGCAAATCGTTGGGCTGATTGCTTTCATTCACGGTCAGGTTGGTAATCGAGGTATTCAGTTCCGCGATCTGCTTGGCGTAGGAATTGATCACCTTGACGTTCGACGTGATCTGCGAATTGACGCCGTCGCCGATTTCCGTCAGGCGCGCGCTGAGGCCCTGGAAGCGCGCCGTCAGCGAGTTTGCGCTCGACAGCAATGCCTGGCGCGACGACACGGACGAGGGATTCGAGCTGAAATCCTGCACGCCCTTGAAGAAATCGGCCATCGCCGGCGACAGCCCGGCCGTGGGATCGGCCAGCATATTGTCGATCTGGCTGATCTGCGTGTAATACGCGTCGAGCGAACTGGTGGCCGACTGCGCGCCATTCACCTGGGCCGCCATGAAACCGTCGTACTGGCGCTTGACTTGCGATACCTCGGTACCATTGCCAACAAAGCCATAACCTGCATTGTTGAACTGCGCCGTCTGCTGCAGCACCACCTGGCGGTTGTAGCCGTCCACGTTGGCATTGGTGATGTTATGCCCGGTCGTCGACAGGCCCACCTGCGCTGCAAGCAAACCGCTCTTACCGATGCTGAGTAGATTCGAAGTCATGGTGTCTTATTGGTTACTGTCATGAGTATTTACGGCAGGCGCGGCGAAAACTTGAAGCGCGCGGCCTGCACAGGGGTGCGGCGTGTTACTAGCCGACCAGCGAATTCTTGATAATTTTTGTCAATTTGGCAGCGTAATTCGGGTCCGTCGCGTAGCCGGCCTTTTGCAAGCCGTGGGCGAACGTGCTGGCGTCGCCCGCGCTGGCCAATACTTTCTCGTAGCGCTTGTTGTTCGTAATCAACTGCGCATAATCCTTGAAGCTGTCCGCGTAGCTGTCATAGGCGCGGAATTTTTCCACCTTGCGCTGCGCCTTGCCATTCACATATTCCGTCGTGACGGCTTCCGTGACCTTGCCCTTCCAGTCGCTGGAAGCCTTGATGCCGAACAGGTTGTGGCTGCTGCTGCCGTCGCGGGCGATGATTTCGCGCTTGCCCCAGCCCGTTTCCAGCGCCGCCTGGCCCAGCATGAACTTGGCCGGGATGCCGGTGGCGCGGCTGGCTTCTTCCGCATGCACGCCCAGTTTTTCCTGGAAGGCGCGCACGTGCGGCGCCTGCGTGGCGTTGGCCTTGTCGCTCAGGGTCTTGCCGGTGGCGGCGGCGCCGCTTGCGCCCTCCGTCAGGGCGCCCTGCTGCTGGCGGAAGGCGGCCAGCGCCTGCGCCATGCTCGACGAGCGGGGCGACGGCGCTTCGGCGCCATCGGCGGCCAGCGCCTGGTTCGACGACGACAACTGGCGGATCAGCACGTCCGCCAGGCCCGTGCCCCGCTTGGCCAGGTTCTGGCTCGTCTGCTGATCCAGCATCGAGGTGTACATCTTGCTTTGCTGGCTATCCATGATGCCGTCCTGCGGCGTGGCTTCGCGCATGCTTTTCATCATCATGTTGATGAACATGGCTTCAAATTGCGTGGCCGCCTCTTTCAGGGCGGCAGGGTCCTTCGCCTTGGCGGACTGGCGCAAGCCATCCATGCCCTTGACGTCGTAGGCGGCGGTATTGCTGAGGTCGGTTTGGCTGATCATGGCGTGTCCATCAAATGATTTCAAGTTCGGCGCGCAGCGAACCGGCCGCTTTCATCGCCTGCAGGATGGCCAGCAAGTCTTGCGGCGAGGCGCCGATGGCGTTCAGGGCTTTCACCACCTCGGACAGCGAGGCGCCGCCCTTGACCAGCATGACCTTGCCCGGTTCCTTCTTGATATCGATCTGCGCCGTCTGCGTGACCACCGTGCGTCCGCCCGACAAGGGCGCCGGCTGGCTCACTTGCGGCTCGACATTGATGGTGACGGACAGGTTGCCGTGCGAAATGGCGCACGTTTCCAGGGTCACGGACTGGTTCATCACGACGGAACCGGTGCGTGCATTCATGATGACCTTGGCCGCCAGGCGGGCCGGATTGACTTCGATGCTTTCCAGCTGGCCCAGGAAGGACACGCGCTGGTCGCTGCCGCTGGGCGACTGCACCTGGATCACGCGGCCGTCGAGCGCGGCGGCCGTGCCGGCGCCGTAGCGGCTGTTGATGGCGTCGACCACGCGGCTGGCGGTGGCAAAATCGGTGGCGTTCAATTCCAGGCGGATGGTGTTGTTGGCGCCCAGCGCCGAAGGCACGCTGCGCTCCACGGTCGCGCCGCCCGAGATGCGTCCCACGCTCAGATGATTGATGACAACGGAGCTGCCGGCCGCCTGCGCGCCCACGCCGCCCACCAGCACGTTACCCTGCGCCATGCCGTACACCTGGCCGTCGGCGCCCTTCAAGGGCGTCATCAACAAAGTGCCGCCGCGCAAGCTTTTCGCATTGCCCATCGACGACACCGTCACGTCGAGCAACTGGCCCGGCTGGGCAAACGCGGGCAAGGCCGTCGTCACCATCACGGCGGCCACGTTTTTCAGCTGCAAGCTGGTGCCTTGCGGCAAGTTGATGCCCTGCTGCTGCAGCATCGCCGCCACGCTCTGGATGGTGAATGGGGTTTGCGTGGTCTGGTCGCCACTGCCGTCGAGGCCGACGACGAGGCCATAGCCCATCAGCTGATTCTGGCGCACGCCGGCGATGCTGGCCAGGTCCTTGATGCGCTCGGCCTGCGCCACGGGCGCCAGCAGGGCGACGGCCAGGCCGAAAATGGCGGCAAAGCGGGGAAAGGTGAAAGTGGCCATGATCAGAATGGCAGCAGGCTGAGGAAGAAGCGCGAGGCCATCGAGGCCATTTCGGCGCGGTCGATCTGGCTGTTGGTGCGGTATTCGACGCGCGCTTCGGCCACCTGGGTCGATGGCACGACGTTGCCCGTGCCGATGGTGTCCGGATTGACCATGCCCGAGAAGCGGATGAATTCCGTGCCCTTGTTCATGGCGATCTGTTTTTCGCCGGCGACAATCAGGTTGCCGTTTGGCAGCACTTCAATCACCGTCACGCCGATCACGCCGCTAAAGGTGTTGCTGGCGGACTGGTTGTCGCCATCGGCAAATTTCGTCGCGCCATTCGCCGAAACGGTACCGCCCAGGCGGCCCTGCAGCATGCCCGGCGTGCTGAAGCCCACGCTGCCCGACTTGTTGCCGGAACTGGCGCCCGCCTTGACGGCATTCGTGCGCTCGGTGATGGCGATCGTCATGGTGTCGCCCACGTGGCGCGCGCGGCGGTCTTCGAAGGCGGGACGGTAGGTCGACGGCTGGTAGATGGAGCCATTGTTGACGACCACCGGTTCCGGCATCGGCGCGCGCGTGGAGGTCGGATATTGCACGATGGACGTGGGCGTGATGGCGCAGCCGGACAGCAGGACTGCAGAGAACAAGGCGATGATGGGGTATTGCATGGCGAACCTCCGCTGCCATCCGGCGGCGGATGGCATGACGACTATGAAAATTAAAGTTGCGACAGTTTCTGCAGCATTTGGTCGGATGTGGTGATGGCCTTGCTGTTGATCTCGTAGGCGCGCTGCGTCTGGATCATGTTGACCATTTCCTCGGCCACGTTGACGTTCGATGTCTCGATATAGCCCTGCATCAGCACGCCGGCGCCGTTCGTGCCCGGGGTGTTGGTTTGCGCCACGCCGGAAGCGCCCGTTTCCATGTACAGGTTTTCGCCCTTCGATTCCAGACCGGCGGGATTGACAAAAGTAGTCAATTGCAGCGAGCCGATTTGCGATGGCGCCACCGTGTCGGGCAAGGTGACGGAAACGGTGCCGTCGCGCGCCACGGTCAGGCTCAGCGCATTGGTCGGCACGGTGATGGCGGGCTGGATGACAAAACCTTCGGACGTGACCAGCTGGCCGTTGGCGTCCGTCTGGAACGAGCCGTCGCGCGTGTAGGCGGTGGCGCCGTCCGGCATCAGCACCTGGAAGAAGCCCGTGCCGTTGACCATCACGTCGCGCGAATTGCCCGATGCCTGGGGATTGCCCTGCGTATGGATGCGTTCGGTTGCCACCGTGCGCACGCCGGTACCGATCTGCAAGCCTGATGGCAGCTGGGTTTGCTGCGACGATTGCGCGCCAGGCTGGCGCACGTTTTGATACAGCAAGTCTTCAAACACGGCGCGCGACTTCTTGAAGCCCGTGGTGCTGACGTTGGCCAGGTTATTGGCGATCACGTCCATCTGCGTCTGCTGCGCTTCCAGGCCGGTTTTGGCAATCCAAAGGGAACGAATCATGATTTTTCTCCAATAACAGCGCTAGTCAGCTCTGTAGACTATTTCTATGTGACCATTATGCGGTGGCCCCCATCAATTCAAAGCGAGGATCTGGGTGGCTTTCGCCGCGTTATTCTCGGCATTCTTCAACAAGCTCATTTGCGTTTCGAACTGGCGCGCCAAGGCGATCATGCTGACCATCGAGTCGACTGGGCTGACATTGCTGCCTTCCAGCGCGCCGGTCGTCAGCTTGACGGCCTGGTCGGCTTGCGCCACCGTGCCATCCTTCAGGCGGAACAGGCCGTCGTCGCCGCGCACCAGTTGCTGCTCGGGCGGGTTGACCAGCTTGATGCGTCCCAGCACCGTCGATGGCCCTGGCGGCACGTCGGTGGAAATCGTGCCCACCGTGCCGTCGCTGGCAATGGCCACCGTCACGCCGGGCGGAATCGCCATCGGGCCCGTATCGCCCTGCACCATCAGCCCCGACTGCGTTTGCAGCATGCCGTTTTCATTGAGCTTCAAGGCGCCGTTGCGCGTGTAGGCTTCGGAACCGTCGGCCGACTGCACCGCGATCCAGCCGCCGTTTTCCACGGCCACGTCGAGCGCGCGGCCCGTGTGCTGCATCGGACCTTGCGTGAAATCGGAACCGACCGTCGAATCGACGACGAAGGTGCGCGTCGGCATCATGCCGTCGGCCACCACGGGCACGGCGCGGAACGAGTCGAGCTGGGCACGGAAACCCGTGCTGGTGGCGTTCGCCAGGTTGTTCGCCGTGGTCGCCTGCTTGTCGAGGATGTGCTTGGCGCCCGAGCCGGCGGTGTAGATGAGACGGTCCATGTGTTTTCTCCGTGCAAAACGAAAGCCGGGAGCCATCCGGCAGAACGGCTCCCCTTACTCTTAGCGCAGGTTGACGAGGGTCTGCAGGACCGAGTCCTGCGTCTTGATGGTCTGCGCATTCGCCTGGTAGGCGCGTTGGGCCGTGATCATGTTGACCAGTTCCGCCGTCAGGTCGACGTTCGACACTTCCACCGCCGAGGCGCGCAAGTTGCCCAGGTTGCCCGTCTTGGGCTCGGCCGTGACGGGCTTGCCCGAAGCCGAGCTTTCCACCCAGGCGTTATTGCCCAGCGGTTCCAGGCCGTTCGGGTTGACAAAGTTGCTCAACACCACTTGGCCCAGGCTGCGCGTCTTGCCATTGTTGTACTGGCCCTGGATGATGCCGTCGTCGCCCACGATGAATTGACTCAGCTGGCCGGCCTTGTAGCCGTCCGCTTCCGTTTTCTTTTCCGCCGTGGCGCTGCCCAGCTGGGTCGACTTGGTGAAGTCGACCTGGACCGACAGGGTCGGATTCGCGCCCGTGGCCGGGAAGATTGGCAGGTTGACGGTGACGGGCAGGGTTTGCGGCGGCGTCAGGGCCAGCATGGCGGCCCGGTCCAGGGTGCCGAGGGTGTTGAAGACCAGCGAACCGGTCTTGACGGCTGGCACATTGGTGACGGCGCGGATGGCCGCGTCGATCTGGTCGGGCGTGCGGCTCGAGTTGATGCCATTCGGCACGGCACTGCCATAGGTGGCGGCGATGGCGGCCAGTTGCGCCGGCGTGGCGCCCGCGGCGGCGGCGGCGGCCGAGACGGCGGCACCGGCAGCATTGCCGTAGGCGACGGCGGCGGTCGTCACATTCGCCGGCACCAGCGGCACGGCCGTGGCGGCGGCCTGGTAGGCGGCGCGCGCGGCCAGCGAGGCGGCGTCCGTCTGCAGGGCGGCCGCTGCCTTCATGCTGGTCACTTCCGTGCCGTCCATGGCCGAGTAGACATCCCAGGTGTTGGTGCCCGTCTTGACGTAGAAATTCGACATGATGTGGGAATTACCCAGCGAATCGAAGACTTCCACGGGAAACGACTTGCCGTACGAAGAGTCTTCCGTGGTCTTGAACGGCACCGTGGTCGGCATGGTCGTATTCGAATTGAGGTTGACTTCCGTGCTGATCTTGGTCGTTGCCTGGGGCTTCATGTCCGACTGGTCGATCTGCAGGGGCACCATGGCGCCGGCGACGATCTTGCCGTTGGCGTCGGCCGGATAGCCGGTCAGCTGCGCCAGCTGGGCGTTGACGATGAAGCCGCTCTTGTCGACCTGGAACTGGCCATTGCGCGAGTACTGGATGGCGCCGTTGACGCTGGTACGGAAGAAGCCGGCGCCATTGATGGCGATGTCGAGGGGATTCGACGACGATTCCAGGTTACCCTGGTTGAATTGCTGGGCGATTTGCGAGACCGACACGCCGATCCCCGCCTGGTTGCCGCCCACGCCATACAGCGAGTTGGCATAAATGTCGGCGAACTGGGCCTGCGACTGCTTGAAACCTACGGTCGACGAGTTGGCGATGTTGTTGCCGATGACGTCCAGCGATTTGGCGGCGCCGTTCAAGCCGCTCAGGCCTTGTTGGAAAGACATTGTGTTCTCCTGGTAGAAATTAGGGGTAGAGGGTCACGCTCAGGGTAAGCGGCTTACAGAATCTGTTTCACGTCGGCCATGGTGATGCTGCCCACGCCCGGCACATTCAATTTCACGCCATTCGCGCCCGTCGACACGCTGGCGACCGAACCGAACATCAGCGCCGTTGCATCCTTGAGCTTGGTGCCTCCACGCGTCGCTTCCACCGTGAAGGTGTAGGCGCCGTCGGCCAGCACGACCGGCTTGCCATCCTTGTCGAGGTCGGCGGTGGACCCGTTCCAGCCCAGCGGCAAGGTGCCCGCCGCCTGTGCGCCCAGGTCGATGGAATGGACTTCCTTGCCATCCTTGTAGATGACGACCTTGACCTTGTCGGCTGGCGTGGCCAGGTCCACGCCCAGCAGCGCGGCGCTCTTGCTCAGGTTGATATCCTTGCCCGCCGTCAACACGCCATGGCCGATGATGTTGGCCGCCTGCATCGATTCGGCTTGCTGATAGCTGGCTTTCAAGCTTTCCACGGTGGTATTGAGCTTGTTGACGCCCGTTACCGTCGACAGCTGGGCCAGCTGGCTGGTCAATTGCGCATTGTCCAGCGGATTCATCGGATCCTGATTTTTCAGCTGGGTGACCAGCAGGGTGAGAAATTTGTTCGTTTCCGCTTCGACACTGCCTGGCTCGGCCGTCGTCTTCTTCGGATTCATCGTCGCCATCAGGTCGGTGATTTTGGAGGTACTGGTATCGATGGTTGCCATAATAATCAGTCAGCCTTATTGGCCGATGGTGAGGGTTTTCAGGAGCAGCGACTTGGCCGCGTTCATGGTTTCCACGTTGGTCTGGTACGAACGCGAAGCCGACAGCATGTTGACCATCTCGTCGACCGTATTGACGTTGGGCATGGTGACATAGCCCTTCTCGTCGGCCAGCGGGTTCTTCGGGTCGTAGACCAGCTTCATCGGCGACGGGTCTTCGATCACCTTCTGCACCTTGACGGCCGTGGCGCCATTGGCCATGGGCACGGCTTCGAACACCACCTGCTTGGCGCGGTAGGCTTCGCCCGTGGCGCTGGTGGCGCTGTCCGCATTGGCCAGGTTGCTGGCCACCGTGTTCAGGCGCTGCGCCTGGGCGCTCATGGCCGAACCGGAAACATTGAAGATATTAAATAGCGACATGATTATTGTCCTCCCTGGATGGCCGTCAGCATGCCCTTGATCTGCGAGTTGAGGAACGTCACGGCCGCCTCGTAGCGGATGGCGTTGTCGGCAAAGGCATTGCGCTCGAGATCCATGTCGACCGTATTGCCATCGACGGCGCCCTGGGCCGGCGCGCGGTACAGCAACGGCGTGCCGTCGGCCAGGGTCTCGACCTTGCCGCCACCGCTTGCGCCCGCTGCGGCGGCCACGCCCTTGCCCGGCATATGCTGCGGCGCCGTGCCTTTCAGGGCAGGCGGCACACCATCCTTGCGCGCCATCGCGCCCTTCAGCGCGGCGGCGAAATCGACATCGCGCGCCTTGTAGTTGGGCGTGTCGGCATTGGCGATGTTCGAGGCGAGCAATTCCTGGCGCGTCGAGCGCAGGCTCAGCGCCGTCTCGTTGAAGCGCATGTAATCGTCGAGTTTCCCTATCATGTCAGGCTCCGGAAAGATCTGCCACTGGCGCCCGAGATGGCGGAAGGATGGCGGTATAGTGATGACAGGAAACATAGTACGGCGCCCACCCGCAAGACCATCGCCGGATCAGACCATACTTTTACCCCTTAATCGGCGCTTCGAACGGGGCCGCCCACACTATCATGGCAGTATTCCAGAGGCCTATCACCATGAAAACACCGCTTGCTTTCCTCTTCGCTCTTGCCGCCCTGCCACTGCTGGCCCAGGCGCAAAACGCCGGCCGGCAAACGCCGGAAGCGCTGCGCAACAGCGTGGAACAATTCCTGCAAGTACAAAGCAACGGTTTGCCCGGCAAGGTGACGATCACCGTCGGCGCCGTCGATCCGCGCCTGAACCTGGCCGCCTGCCCCGCGCCGCAAGCGTTCATGGCGCCGGGCGCGCGCGCCTGGGGCAAGACCACCGTCGGCGTGCGCTGCACGGCTCCAAGCAGCTGGACCATTTATTTGCAAGCCAACGTGGCCGTCGTGGGCGACTACGTGGCCAGCGCCGTGCCGCTGGCGCAAGGGCAAGCCATCGACACCAGCCAGCTGGTGACGATGCAGGGCGACCTGGCCGCATTGCCGGCAGGCATCGCCACGGACATGGCCCAGGTGGTCGGCGCCAGCACGAATATTTCCTTGCCGCCAGGCACGCCGATGCGCCTCGACACCTTGCGCCGCAAGCCGGTGGTGATGCAGGGCCAGCTGGTGCGCGTCGTTTCGAGTGGCAACGGTTTCCAGGTGGCATCAGAAGGACGCGCCATCGGCAGCGCCGGCGATGGCCAGACGGTGCAGGTCCGCACGCAGAGCGGCCAGCAGATCAGCGGCGTGGCGCGGGCCGGGGGGATGGTCGAAGTAGCCTTCTGAACACGGATGGACAGCGATATTGTGGTCTGGCGCACTAAAGTTTCGGGAGAAGGTGCCGATAATGACACATATCCCGGAGTTTTTTGACTTCGACCAGACGAGGATCACGCTGTGAAAATTACCGACAACACCATTAAAAGCAATCCCGGCCTGCCGGTGGCGCCCGCGAGTACCTCCGGCGCCCGGAATGCCGAGAAAGCCCAGGCAACACCGACGACGTCGGACAATGTACGCCTGTCGCCGCAAGGACAGGCATTAGCGGCCAGTGCAACTGCCGGCAGCGGCGCCGTGTTCGACACGAAAAAAGTCGAACGCATCAAGCTGGCGATCGCCGACGGCCAGTTCCAGGTCAACTCAGAAAAAGTGGCGGACGGTCTCCTCGACACGGTCAAGGACTTGCTGCACTCACGAAATAGATAGGTTCCCTCATGCAATCAGTGACTCCGTTTTCCAGCCTGCGCGACGAGCAACAGCTCATGACCACATTGCTGGCATTGATGAAAGAAGAACAGCGGCATCTGGTTGCGGCTGACATCGATGCAATCACGGAGCTCACCGTACGCAAGACAGCACTCGTAGGACAATTGAGCCAGCTGGCGGCGCAACGCCACCAGGCGCTGGCGGCAGCGGGCTTTCTCGCCGCCGAAGCGGGCATGGAAGACTGGCTGGTCGGCGCCAATGAAGCGGAAGCGGCGCCCCTGTGGAAAGCCCTGCTCGAGACGACGCGCGAAGCCAAGGAGCAGAACCGCCTGAACAGCCTGCTCGTCAACAAGCACATGGTACATACGCAAGGCGCCCTGAACGCCATGCGCCCCCCGGCCCAAAGCGGCAATTTCTACGGCCCCAGCGGCCAAGCAACGACGAACACGGCCAGCCGGCGCGTCGTCATCGGCTAAAATCCTTGATTCGACGCTCACCCCAACAGGTCTGGAAACAAGAGCGATCCGCACAATATTAGTCCATTGACACAAGCATGCGCCGTGGCTGCCGCCACATAGGCTGGCGCCAGGCCCATGCTGCGTGCCGTCAGGTAGCTGGCCGAGAGGATGCCTCCACCAATAAAAGTCATGCAGGCATGCACAATGCCGGAACCACCCATGATGTGCAACAGGGAAAATAGCGCCGCGCTGACCAGCAGGCCAAATCCGGCGCGTACCCTGTAGCGGCGCAACACTTCAAGCGGCAGCCACTGCCCGATGAGCGTCTCGAACAACGGCGCCCAGACGACGGCTATCCAGAATACCGTCGCCGTGCTGGCGCCCTTCAGGGATTCCGAGGCGGAATCCCCCAGCTGCTGCGGTGAAAACAGGGCCTCCGCCACCAGCAGCATCAGCATGCAAATGAGAAAACTGACGGCGCCCACACACAAGCCCAAGCGCATGGCGCTCCGCATGGGGTGCGTTGCCATGCGCGCCCGCAGAGCAGCCAGCTTGATAGCCAGTTGCGGCATTGGCACGTTCGTCGCTTTCATCATCCCTGCATTTATCCCCATGGCGTGCCCGGCCCACAGGGCAGGTGTGCGGCCATCATACCGCGACAGCATAGCGCCAACAACACTAATTATTGCAAGACATGCATGCCCTGTGCGCCTCAACCGTGGGCGGGACGCCCCGCGTGCTGGCGCCATTTCACCACGATGGCTTGCGCCCTGGCGCTGGCGGCCGCCTGCTGCTCCGGCGTCAGTTCCGCCTGCAGCCAGTGCCAGTATTCATCCTGATATGGATTGGTGACGCCGGGCGCGAGGATATCGTCGTAGACCTGGCGCAGGGCCAGCAGGTAGCCATACGCTTGCGGCGCATCCTTCTGCACCACCTCGCCATCGCGCAGGTAGGCCATCATCAGCGTCGACACGCTGCTCAGTTCCGCCTCGTCCGCCTGCGCCGTCAGCTGGGCGATGGCTTGCCGCTTCCACGCCTGCACCAGCGGATCGTCGGGACGGTTGCGCAGCGCGCTGCGGTCGCCGAACGGGCCTTCCGACAGGAACAGGGTGGCGGCGCCGGGCACGCCGCCTTGCGCGGCGCTGGCCAGATAAGCGAGACGGTCCTCGCGCTGGCGCTGCGTCAGGCCCCCGCACAACT
Organism: Janthinobacterium sp. BJB401; assembly: GCF_013372745.1. NCBI lineage: Bacteria > Pseudomonadati > Pseudomonadota > Betaproteobacteria > Burkholderiales > Oxalobacteraceae > Janthinobacterium > Janthinobacterium sp. BJB401. The sequence goes on from NZ_JABXFH010000059.1 coordinate 27,661, forward strand.
GCTGCTGGGCGGCTTTTTCTTCCGCCGTCATCTCGCGTCCCAGTTCGAATTCCAGCCCCGGCAAGCGGCTTTCGCGCTGGAAGACGATGCAGTCGTCGATCAGGTTGAAGGCCGCATACGCGTCTTCCGGCTTGCCGCTGGCGCCCAGGCGTTCTAGCCGCCGCGCCAGGGTCACGGCAACGGGCGCGGCATCGGCGGCCGGGGTGGCGTCGATATTCAGATACGATGCCAGGCTGCGCCCCGCCGGCGCGCTGGCGGCAACGGCGACAGGTTCCGGCGCGCCGCCGTCGGGCGCTGGCCAGTACACGAGCGCCAGCACGGCCGCGATGGCGGCGGCGATGGCGATGCCGGTGAATTTGACGTTCATGGAGACGATGCGCGTGGATGGGAAGCGCACGTTACCACATGCGCGCGGCAGCGGGCCGCACGCCTGTGCACCCTCAGCCGCCGGCCTTTTTCGCCTGGTGGCCCAGTTTGGCCAGCGCGGCCAGGATGGTGTCCACATGGTCGCCCTGCACTTCGATCACGCCATCCTTGACCGTGCCGCCCGAGCCGCACTGCGTGCGCAACTGCTTGCCCAGCAGGGCCAGCGCGATGGCGTCCAGCGCCAAGCCTTTTACCACCGTGACGCTCTTGCCGCCGCGGCCCTTGGTCTGGCGCGACACGCGCACCGCGCCGTCGCCGATTGGCGCCGCTTTGGCTTGCGCCTTGCACGCGCATTGCGCCAGCGGCTGGCGGCAGGCGGGACACATGCGGCCCGTTTCGGTGGAATAGACGAGACCGCCCAGGGAGCTGCTTTTCATGAGGAAGAGATAAAAGAGAGAATGCCGCGATTGTACCAAGCGGCGGCGTTCAATTGGCTGGCGCCACGGGCGCCGTCGGCACTTCCGTCACCGTTTCGGGGATGCCCGACAAAATCGTCACGGCGACCCGGCGGTTGCGCGCGCGCCCTTCCGCCGTTTCATTGGGCGCCACGGGAATATTGTCGGCGTGGCCGACGGCCGTCAGGCGCGAAGCCTTGACGCCGCTGGCGATGAACAGGCGCACCACGGCGCTGGCGCGCGCGGCCGACAATTCCCAGTTCGAGGCAAAGTTCGAATTGCTGATCGGCTGCACGTCCGTATGCCCTTCCACCTGCACGTCGTGCGTATCGTCCTTGAGCAGCACGGCCACGGCGCGCAGGGCCTGGTCCGACTCCGTCGTCAGGCGCGCCGCGCCCGGATCGAACAGCACGCTGGCATTGATTTCCACGCTCACGCCGCGGCTCGTCTGCGTGACCCGCACCTTGCCCTCCTTCACCAGCGGCGCCAGGGTCGACGTCAGATCCTGCGCCAGGCGCGTCATGTGTTCGCGCTCGCGGCGGATGGCTTCCGTGCGGCGCTTCAGGGCGGGATTCGGCAGCGGAATGGCTTGCGGCGCTTCCATGATGATGGGCGGCGCGCCCTTTTCCAGGCTGAAGGCTTGGCCGATGGCATTCTGGAAGACGCGGTATTTGCCTTCGTTGACTTGCGAAA